>JALZOE010000226.1 GCA_030857325.1 Acidobacteriota bacterium | reverse complement strand
TTCGTTTCAATTTGCGCGTTTCCGCCTTTAACGGCATTGTCGCCGCGATACGCGCCCGATTGAAACGTGGCGAAATACGGCGCATTGCCTTCGACGGCAACGTCGGCGTCGAGTTTGCCCAAAAATATGCGGCGCGTGAAAACTAATTTGCCGTCGTTGTTTGTGTAGCGAATGCAGTCGCCGACGACTTCTTTTCCGAATCTGGCGGCAACCTTCGGCGCGAAATCGCGCACTTGGTAAGTGTGCGCCATAACGACGTATTGCGCGTTCGTCTCTTTGATAATCTGCGTCCACGCGTCGGCATAAGCGTCCGGCGTGTAGATGCCGAGATTTTCGTTTTTGGCGACGATAACGCGGTCAATGTCATACTGCGCGATTTCCCGCGCCAGCGCGCAATCTTTATCGCACGGTATAACGGCGGCGATTTTCAAGTCAAGGTCTTTGCCGATTGCCTGCGCCGAAGCAATCGCTTCGAGCGACGCTTTGTTTAACTGACAATCTTTGTGTTCGATAAATGCTAAAATCATAAATCCTCGTGAATCGTTAATCGTATTTCTTTCTATTAACGATTGACTATAAAACTCTTACTTCGGTTCGCAGTTTTTCGACTAACTGAACCGCGCCCGCTTTGGCGTCGCCGTCGCCGAGCATCTGTGTCTGCTTGGTTTTGACCGGCAGATAAACCCGTTCGATTTGCTGCGACGAACCGGAATCTTCGATTTGCGGCGTAACGTCGCGGATTTCTTTTTTCTTCGCCGCCATAATTCCCTTCAAAGACGCGTAGCGAATCTGCGAAATCCCCGATTGAATCGTCAACAGCGCGGGCATCTGATACGAAAACCATTGATACCAACCGCTTTCAAGCTCGCGTTTCAAGCGCAGGTTTCCTTCGAGATTCGAGCGGTCGATGTCGATAACAATCGTCGCGTGCGGAATGTCGAGCAGTTCAGCTAAAATCACGCCGGTCTGCCCGTAACCGGCGTCGTCCGACTGCAAGCCGGTGAAAATTAAATCGGCGTTTTCGTCCCGTATCGCGTCGGCAATCGTCCGGGCGATTTGGAACGGCGATAATTTATTCGATTGTTCGACGACGATGTGAATCGCACGGTCTGCGCCGCGTGCCAGCGCGTCCTTTAAAACCGCTTTCGCCGTTTGCGCGCCCAAAGTGCAGACGATAACTTCGCCTTCGCCTTTCGCTTCCTTCAAACGCAGGGCTTCTTCGAGCGCGTAACCGTCCGATTCATTCGTCTGATGAGCGATGTCCGATTCCTCAATCCATTTTTCGTCTTTGCCGATACGCAAAACCGCGTCTTTATTGGCAACCTGCTTCATTAAAACAATGATTTTCATAACTTATTTGTCCGACAGTTTTTTAATAATCGCTGTTGCAAGATTTTCGTTTATTTCCTGATGGCGCGGAACAGGCTGCGATTGCTTTGTTTTATAATTTGTATAAATAATCGTGTTTTCCGCCGTGCCGCACTAAAACGCAGCCCATTTTCTCAAGCCGCTTTATCAAGTCGCGCCGTTTCATCAAGCTACAACCATTTCTTCCACTTTTTTAATAAAAGGAATTTCGTTAGATTCAACATCTTTCAAAAGGTCTTTTAAGTTCTCAATCAATTCTTCTTTTGAATACCCCTGCGTTTGGTAATCGGGAAATTCGTTCAAAAAGCCGATAAAGAAATCGCCGTCGCGCCAAAATGTATATCGAACCGTTTTCATAAAACTCATTCTTCGCCCGTCAAAATCGCCTGTAAAAACTTCTGCTCCCGCGGGTCGAACAGGCGAAACGACTTGCCCGTATCGATTATTTCCAAATTCAGAAGCGGCGAAAGCACGCGGTCATTTTTGACTTGACCAACACCAGACGCCCGCTCTCGCGCCGAAACGCCATCAGCGGCGACGGCAGATAGACGCGTTCCGGGTCGAGCAGATAGTATTCTTCCGCGCCCAGTCTGGCGTATTCGAGACGTTTGCCGCCGAGGTCATTTTCAAACGTGCTGTCCGAAGCAATCTCGAAAACTATTTGCGGAAATACGTTTTCTTCCCACGTTTTAAACGTGCGGCGAAGTTTATTTTCGACTCCGAAACAAACGAAAACGTCGGGCGCGAGCCATTTTTTCGGATTTCCTTCGTTGTAATAAACCATCAGGTTGGCGGCAACGGCAACGTCGGTTCTGGAAGCAAAAAACTGTTCCAGTAAACTTATAGAAAAGCCTGGTTAAATTAAAGTGAATTGCTGTTTCGCCCGTTTCGTTCTTAATCTCCGAAGGATAACAAACTTCCCGCTCGACGACTGTTTCTGGATAAACCGTTGAGGTGTTTGAAGTTTGAGCATCGGTTGTCGTTGGCGAATTCATATTTACTATTCATTATAACGCTTGAAAATTAAACACGCGTTCGTGCCGCCGAAACCGAAGCTGTTCGATAAAACGTAATCGACTTCCGCTTGCCTGGCTTCGTTCGGAACATAATCCAAATCGCATTCCGGGTCGGGAAATTCGTAATTGATAGTCGGCGGCAAAATCTTTTCCTTCAAGGCAAGAATCGAAAATACGGCTTCGATACCGCCGGCTGCGCCGAGCGCGTGTCCGGTCATCGATTTGGTCGAGCTGACGGCAAGTTTATAAGCGTGTTCGCCGAAAGTTCTTTTAATCGCCAGCGTCTCGAATTTGTCGTTATACGGCGTCGAAGTTCCGTGCGCGTTGATATAACCGATTTGTTCCGGCGCGATTCCGGCGTCTTTAATGGCTTTCTGCATCACGCGCATCGGACCCGAACCGGTTTCGTCCGGCGCGGTGATGTGAAAAGCGTCGCCGCTCATTCCGTAGCCGACGATTTCGGCGTAAATGGTCGCGCCGCGCGCCTGCGCAAAGTCGAGACCTTCGAGAACTATCAAGCCCGCGCCTTCGCCGATGACAAAGCCTTCTCGCTCCAAATCGAACGGGCGCGAAGCGTGCTGCGGGTCTTCGTTTCTGGTTGAAAGCGCCCGCATCGAAGCAAATCCGGCAACCGACATCGGCGTTATCGCCGACTCCGCGCCGCCGCAAATCATCACGTCGGCGTCGCCGCGTTCAATCATCCGAAAGCTGTCGCCGATAGCGTGAGCGCCCGCCGCGCACGCGGTCGCCGTCGCCGTATTCGGACCTTTTAAGCCGTGTCTGATTGAAACGTTTCCCGCCGCTAAATTAACTATCGACTGCGGAATAAAAAACGGCGACACGCGGTCGGGTCCGCCCGCGAGCAGTTTGTCGTGTTCGCGCTCGATTGCCCAGAAATCGCCGATGCCCGAACTAATATACGTTCCAATCATTTCGGCGTTTGATTCGTCAACTTTCAAACCGCTGTGTTTAATGGCTTCGTCGGAAGCGGCAATCGCAAAATGCGTAAACGCGCCCATTCGCCGCGCTTCCTTTTTTTCGAGAAAATTCAGCGGGTCGAAGTCTTTTATCTCGCAGGCGAATTTGACAGAAAACTTTTCCGTGTCGAATTTCTTGATATAATCCGCGCCGCTCTTGCCGCGCAGCATCGCCGCCCACGTTGTTTCGACATCATTTCCGCACGGCGTAACCAAGCCGAGTCCGGTAACTACTACACGACGTTTCATAATGTAATTGATAATTGATAATGGATAATTGATAATTTTAATGACCGAAGCATTATCTATTATCAACTATTCATTATTCATTAACTAATCTTGTTTGTGCTGTTCGACGTAAGCGTAGGCGTCGCGCACGCTCTGGATTTTTTCGGCGTCTTCGTCCGGGATTTCGATGTCGAATTCCTCTTCAAAACGCATTACGAGTTCGACCAAATCGAGCGAATCCGCGCCCAAATCTTCGATAAAACGGGCGTTTTCCGTAACTTCCGCTTCATCGACACCTAATTCGTCAACAATAATCTGTTTAATTTTATCTTGAACTTCTGACATATTTTCTCCTGTTTTTTATAAAGTTTGTCGAGTTTGCCGAGTTGACCGAGTTTTTCAACTCGCTAAACTCGCCGAACTCTGAAAACTCGCTAAACTATTTTTAAGACTTCCTGAATTTTCGACATTCAAACTGCGAACGTCGCGGTTAATTTGTCTAACTAAACCCGACAAAATTTTTCCCGCCCCGACCTCGACAAACGTATCGACGCCTTCGATTATCAAACTTTCCACCGACTGCGCCCAGCGGACGGGCTTTGAAACCTGTTCGGTCAAAGCCATTCGCACTCTCTCGCCTTTCGTATTCTTTTCGGCAGAAACGTTTTCCATAATCGGAATCGTTAAATCCCGAAAATTTATTTCCGCCAAATCCTTTGCCAGTTTTTCCTGCGCGGGCAGCATTAAATCGCAGTGAAACGGCGCGGAAACATTTAATTTAACCGTTCGTTTCGCGCCGCGCTCTTTTAACAATTCGCAGGCGCGGTCAACGGCTTCCGAGTTTCCGGCAATGACGATTTGCGCCGGAGAATTTATATTTGCCGGGCTGCAAATCTGTCCCCGCGCCGCTTCCGCGCAGGCAATTTCAACGGTTTCAATCGGCAAACCCAAAATCGCCGCCATCGCGCCCGTCCCGACCGGAACGGCTTCCTGCATATAAGTTCCGCGCTTGCGAACCGTTTCGACCGCATCGGCAAAATCGAGCGCGCCCGCCGCAACCAAAGCCGAATATTCGCCTAAACTGTGTCCGGCGACAAAATCCGGCGCGAGAAAATTTTCCGTTTTCATTGCGCGCCAAGCGGCAATCGAAACGGTCAAAATCGCGGGCTGCGTGTTTGCCGTCAAAGCCAAATCTTCCGTCGTTCCCGAAAAACAAATTTCCGAGAGAGAAAATCCGAGCGCGTCGTCGGCTTCTTCAAAAACTTCGCGCGCCGCCGCAAAATTGTCAAACAAATCCTTTCCCATTCCGACAGCCTGCGAACCTTGTCCCGGAAAAATGTAGGCGATTTCGGATTTCGGATTTCGGATTTCGGATTCTTCGTTCATTTAACGTATCGAAATTAGTTTCTTCAACTTTAATTAAAAATCATCTCAGATTTCAAATCGGTATCCGAAATTATGTAAACCAATCCGAAATCTAAAATCTCATCAATGTTCCGCCCCACGTTACGCCGCCGCCGAAAGCGGTCATCAAAACAAGGTCGCCTTCTTTGACCTTACCCGACTGCATACATT
>JALZOE010000225.1 GCA_030857325.1 Acidobacteriota bacterium | reverse complement strand
GCGCCTGATGATTCGCAAGTTACAACCGCGCTCGGTGAAAATCTGGTTCAAACCCGTGTCTTCAAAAATAATCCCCGGATTAACAAAATTGAAAGTGTGACAATGTTTACTGATGGTCAGCAAAAGAAAGTAGTCAAGGTCTATCTAAAAAACGGGCAGGTTAGGGAGTTGCCTGAAAGTAAAGTCAAAGACGCGATGACCGAAACGGCGAGCAACATATTGAAAGCCATCGGGTAGGCGCAGCGTTAAATTCGAGTGGGAAAGCCACTAGTTAACATTATCTGCAAGCAGCGATTTTAATTATGATTAACTTCCCGCGAGTGGCTCTGGTTGCCGACACATTCCACGAAATCAATGGTGCCGCCAATGTTATTCACCGACTTGAAAGTTTCTCTCAAGAAAACAACTTTCCTTTTTCGTGCGGCAGAGCAGGAAAAGAAACCCGTTTTATTCAAGACGGACACCTGCAAATTCTCGAATTAAAACGCAGCCGAGCGTCTTTTCCGATTGACGGATGTTCTCAAAATTCTCAACGGCGTATTTTTGCCTTCCGGCTTAAAGAGTAGTTGAAATGGTCACGCACGTTGAAATTTAGTTATAATTATTTGCAGTATCAAAATAAAATTAGAGAGGAGAAATAACGATGGGAATTCTTGACAAAATTTTTGGAAGCAACGAACCGCAAACAGCGCAGCGGCAGGATAATAATCAATCACAAACCGGACAGACGGGCGACGAGCAGGCAATCGCCCGCTATCGCTATATGCTGCAAACCGCGCCGCCCGAAACCATCGAACAGGCGCACGCCGAGGCGTTTACGAAATTGACGCCGGAGCAGAGACAAATGATTTTGCAGCAGCTTAATCAGGTTGCGCCGGAAAACGAACGCGGCGCTGTAACGGCAGACGACCCTCAATCGCTCGCGCGAGCCGCGACGCGAGCCGAAGTCAGACAACCCGGTACGATGGAACGCACATTCGGCGGTATGGGCGGCGGTATGGGTTTTGGCGGAATGATGGCGACCAGCTTTTTAGGGAGCATCGCGGGTGTCGTTGTCGGCAGCGCTATCGCGCAATCATTTTTCGGCGATTCGGGCTTTGGTGGAGCGGGTGAATCCGACGGACAAAACGCGGCGGATACAAATCAAGATGTGGGTGAAACCGGCGATGATGCAACTGCCGCTGACCTAGGAGGAGGCGATTTGGACGGCGGATTCGGCGATTTCGGCGGCGATTTTTAGAACAGTTGGCAGCTTTTCGCTTTGGCAAAGTCAGTATTCAATAGACCTCTTGCATAAGTCGCTTTTGGTAATGATAAAAGTCTTGCAAACATTAAACGTCTGAGCTTGAAAAACGGACTTATGCAAGAGGTCTAATACGTTGTCGCCCGCGAAAATTTCAAAAATGCCGTTATCGCGTTGAATAACGCAATAGTTCCTTCATTTGGAAGAAGGCTTTGTTTTCAGACGAGTCAACAAGGGAGATAATATGATGGGCGAAGGGGTCACACCGCAAGCCAAACACAGTAGTTTTGGCGAATGGTTTGAGTAAAGCTCACCTCAAAAAAAGCGGCTGTAGGGCAAATATGAAGACCGTTTTTTTAGCAAATTTATCTCACCTGGCGATCTTCTTCCGACACTAATGCTAGAAAAGTCCCGACAAAACCGACAACTTCCGTTTGCAGTTACGTCATCTGTTTCGCCTTCTCCGCGCAGGAAAGCCACGGCGCGGCGGACTCCAACAGCATCCGGCTCCATAAAATCTTCGCGCAAAATATTCAGCGCATCAGCGCATTCCTTGTTTGGTAACAAGAAGCGAAATCGTGCCGCCACGTCTTCGACTCCGTCTCCCTAATTGCGAATAACGTAATAATAGATAGTAAGCGTCTTTATTTGGCACAAACCTAGCCAAAAGTTACTTGATTTTTATTGCTTGCGTAAGTCCTAAAAAAAATAAATGTTGTTTTTATTTGTAAAATTTTATTCATAATTTTTATCTTTAATATCTTCAATCAGAGCGGGGACATTCTGTCCCCGCTCCCGGTTTTAATAATTCCTGATAAAATTATTAAAACCGGTGCTATGCTGTTGACCTGCCTTCAATCGGCGCGGTTAAATGCAGTATTTAATTTATCACCCGTTCGGGTGCGGGAAAGTTTGGAGAATTGATTTATGGACATAGCCGAGCGGATTGTCGATGAGCGGGTGCGCCCGTTAATCGAATCGGAAAAACAGCTGTTAAAGAGTTTGCTGGAACTGACCGCGGCGGGAGAACACGTCGAAGACGCGCGGCGTTTGAAAGACATTCTCGCCGGGATTGACGAGTTGTTTCTGCTCGTGATTGTCGGCGAATTTAATTCCGGCAAATCATCCTTTATCAACGCGCTGTTCGGTCAAAAAATCCGCGTCGAGGGTCCGATTCCGGTGGACGACCACATCACAATCCTGCATTTCGGAGAACAGCCCGAAGAACGCTCGCTGAGTTCCTTTGTAACGGAGAAATATGTGCCGGTCGATTTTTTACGCAACATCTCGATTGTCGATACGCCCGGCACTAACTCGGTAATCAAACAGCATCAGGAGATTACCGAAGATTTCATACCGCGCGCCGACCTCGTATTATTCATCACCTCAATCGACCGCCCGCTTACCGAGAGCGAACGGCAATTTCTTTCTTACATCCAGCAGTGGGGCAAAAAAATCGTTATCGTTCTGAATAAAATAGACACTAAAGACGAATCCGAGATTGCCGAGGTCGCCGAATTTATCGACGGCAAATGCCGCGAGCTGTTAGGTTTTAAGCCGTTAATCTTCCCGATTGCGGCAAAGCCCGCCCTTAACGCCAAACTCGGCGGCAACCCGCGAGACTGGACGCGCAGCCGCTTCGAGCCGCTCGAAGACTACATTTTTAACAAGCTCGGCGAGCGCGAGCGATTACAGTTGAAATTGCTCAGCCCGCTCGACTCCGCTCAGACAGTGGCGGCAAAACTGCAAGCCGAGTATTCCGGGAAACTGGAACTGATTTCCGAGGACGCCGCCAAAATCGCGCGTATCGAGGAACAGCTCGACGCCGCCCAAAAGGAGATGCGGGAAAACTTCGGGAAGTTTATTCTTCAGATTGACGCCCTGATTGTCGAGTTTCGCGACCGCGGAATAGATTTTCTCGACCGCAGTATGCGCGTGCGGAACATAAACGTGCTGCGAAGCGAGGTTAAATTCCGCGAGGAGTTTGAACGCGAAGTGCTGGAAGATTGGCGCGGCAAGCTGGATAGAACCGTTAACGAATCGGTCGATTGGCTGGTACGCAGTAATATGAAATTGTGGAACGATACGCTTGAATACTTTAACACGCAGGTTCGCAAGGCTCAGTATGACTCGCAAATCGTCGGGCGGGTCGGCGGGCAGTTCGTATATGAGAGAGAAGAAGTTCACGCGCGCATCCGCCGCGAGGCTGAAGACCGTATTCAATCGCTTGACCACCGCGAAGAATGCCGGCGCGTAATCAACAGTTCGATAAGCGCGCTTCAGCAATCCTTCGGGCTGGGCGCGGGCGCGCTCGGACTCGGATATGTGATGGTGTCGATTTTTACTACCGCGGCGCTCGACGTTACGGGCATCACGGCGGCGACCGCTCTTTTCGTGGCGAGCTTCTTCATCCTGCCTTACAAGCGCAAGCGCGCCGTTGAAGAATTTCGCTCCAAAGTCGAGAATCTTCGGAAAGAAATGACCGATGTTTTGGAGAGTAAATCGGCTGACGAGATAAGCCGCTCGGTCGAGAATGTCCGCGGAGCAATCGCACCTTACGTCCGATTTGTTCGAGCCGAGCGCGGCAAGGTCGAAGAGCGAACTGCCGCCCTCGACCGGATTCTCGAAAAACTTCGCGGGCTGATGCGCGAGGTTAAGAATTTAAACATCGGGTAATCCGGCACAAAAGATAAAAAAGAATCGTGGAATTTAGTTAAACGGCTAAAAAAATGTTACAAACCATCTCAAAAATAGCGAATCGGCAAAAATACTTTCATTCTTTCTTTTGCGCCTTTGCGGGATGTTTCCTTGTTTCCCGCAAAGCACGCCAGGTCGCAAAGTGAAACCGAAAGTATTTTTGAGACGGCTTCTAGCTGGAAAAAACACGCCCGAATTTTGACAGATTAAAAGCGGCGACGACGGCGGCGCGGCGGATGTCAATCGGCAAATCGATTTGAAAACGTCCCAAATCGAACGCGCTTTCAAAACTTTTCCAGCGACGATTGAGCAGACGCTCGGTTTCCTCTTCCGAAAACTGCAAATCGGTTGCGGAAAATGTTCCCGCTATTTCGACAAAAAACTCGTTGTGTTCGACGATTACCAATTTTCTTTCCGTTTCCAGCAGCTCGCCCAGCGCTTTGCCATAGACTTCGCCCGCGTTGTGAAACAGCAGAAATCTCTTTTCCGCGTCTTTTTCCGTTTGAATTTTCACCAGAGGCATCGCGCCCGTTTCATCGGCAATCGGAAAGCCTAATTCCTTTGCCAGCGCTTTAATCAACGCCGCGGATTTGACCAGCCGATTCCATTTTTGATTTGGTTTGCGGACGTTTTTCGTATCGGTTTCGGCGCGCGTTAAAACTTTGCGCCCCAGAATCGAAGTAACGCGGCGGGCGTGTCCGCCCATCAGAAAAGTGCTTCCGGCGGGCAATTTGGAATCGAGATAACCGATGCGCCTGCCCGTCATATCGTCAATCACCACCGCGCTTTCGCCTTTTCCCGACATATTGCTGTAAAGCGAGCGTTCTTCGTAAAGTTTTTCCCACATCTCGCCCGCCCGCAACTGTCTTCCGCCGTGCATCGCGGGTCGGAAAAAGTTTTTTTCAATTAAATGTTCGACGATTTTATCGTATTGATTTCTTTCAATTAGCGGTTCGCCCGTCGGAGCTGCAAAAAGTCCGTAAGCGTGTTCGGGATTAAGTTCGCCGTGCGTCGTCTGCTTCAAATAAGAGCAGAGCTGCTGGACGACAACCGACGGGCGAAACATTAAGCCGTTGTCCGAACCGAGCAGCGCGGTCGTTTCCGCGCCGGAATTTTCGGCGGCGCGAATAAAGACTCGAAAGGCGGCTTCTTCAATCGCAGTTCGATAAAAACAGGCGACATTCGTGCGCTTTGTGCGGCGATTGCCGCGCCCGACGCGCTGGAGAAC
>JALZOE010000224.1 GCA_030857325.1 Acidobacteriota bacterium | reverse complement strand
GCTTGATAGTTTCCGACTGTCAAGCGCAGCGGCAGGCGTTTTTCGTCGGTGCTTAGCCACAATCGAAAACCTAAAGAATCGATGCCGGGATTTCCCGTCGTAACGGTAACGAGCTGTGCGCCGACTCGCTCGCCTTTCAGATTGATAATATCTCCGGTTGACGGTCGAAGCGTGAAAACATAGGGCTGCGAGCCGACAAAAACGGCGACGCGCGTGTCGTTGACCGGATTATTTGGGTCTTTGCTCGGCTTTAAGTTAAACGCGCGCGCCGCGTAAGCAAGCGACAGTAAACTGTGCGTTCCGACCGGAATCGCCGACCGATTTGCGCCGTTAAAAGTTACCGACCCGTTTTTCTGGTCAAACTGCGCCGTTTGATTATACGGGCTGAAAAATCCGGTGAATTTCAAATCGATTTGCCGCGGCTCGAGCGTATCGGGATTGACTTGCGAGCGAATTTCGTCGTTTAGATTAAAAAGCGGATTTCCTCTTTCGGTTTCGGTCGCCGTCGCCGTCAGCAAAAGGCTGTCCTGACCGGTAAACTGCCTGCGCTCTTTAACCTGTAAGGTAATGTTGCCGAAATATTTTCCGAGCATCGAGACTTGATATTCCAAGGTTTCGCCGAGGACAAAGGGCAAATCCGGCAAAAGCGGTTGATTTTCGATATACGGCGTCGGCGTCGGCAGCGGTTTCGGCGTTTTCTGCGCGGACGGTATCGGCAAAGGCGTCGGCGTCAATTCAATCGTCGGCGCGGCGTTGAGCGTCTGGAGGCTGGCGAGTTCCGCGCGAAATTCGCCTTTTGCGGTCCTAAAACGAATCAAAACCGGAACACGCGCCTCATCAACGCTGAAATTGACTCGCAAATCCGTAATTCCTTTTTCGGTTAGATACGGACTCTGCACGGTCGAAACGCTCGTATCGAAATCTCCGGCGGCAGTTTTTACACGTTCGCCGACGGTGTTCTGCAAATTGGCGCTGTAAACTCGTTCATCTTCCTGAAAGGAAAAAATTCCGACGCCGCCCGCGTTCCGCGCCTGGTAAATAAACGTCAGCAAATCATTGGCGGCAGTCGGATTGACTAAATAATTGGAAACTGTTTCACGCGGCAAAACTCCGGTATTGGAAGTTTTGCGAATATAGAGCGGCAAGCCCGTTTCGGCGGAAACAAACGTCGTGCGCTGCTGGTCTATCGAGTAAAAAGCCGCGCTAACCACATCCGTTGTTTTTATTTTGGAACGCAGTTCGACGGCGTTTTTTTCGCCCAATTTTCCGCGCGAGACAACGTAAAGTTCGGCATAACCGGCGTTATTAAATTTTTCAAACGAGATGTTGTAGGTTAAGCGTTCGCCGACGCGGAAAGGCGACGTTTGAATATTTTGCGCGGGCGAAACATTCTGTGCCGAAGCGGAGCACGAAATCAAAAAAACGGCGGATAAAAAAACTGCAGATATAAATATAAAAGAAAAAAGTCGTAAATGAAGACGAAAAAAAGCAACTTGTTTTTTTAGTTTGAGATTTTGAAATTTTAATTTAGTCATTTAAAAATCTTTTTTGTAAAAAGCGATTTCCTCTAAAATTTTTCGCATTGCCGAATTTTTATCCGGCGCGTTTAAGATTGGGCGACCGATTACCAGATAATCCGAACCGCCGGCGACGGCTTCGCCCGCGGTTGTTACACGCTTCTGGTCGTCGTTCGTTGCAAAATTCGGGCGCACACCCGGCGTTACGATTAAAAAATTTTCGGCTTCGACATTTTCCCGAATCAGCCGAACTTCAAGCGGCGAAGCGACGACGCCGCCGAGTCCGCATTTTGCCGTAAGCTCGGCAAGTTTTACAACCTGCGTTTCGACGCTCGATTCGATGCCGGTTTCGCGCAAAGTTTCCTGATTCGAGCTGGTTAAAACGGTTACGGCAATTATATGCGGAACGATTAAATTTTCCTTATCGCAAACTTCGCGCACCTGTTCGGCGGTCGTCTTCATCATTTCGCCGCCGCCGGAAGCGTGGACGTTAAACATCCAAACTCTCATCCGCGCCGCTTCAATCGAGGCTTTGGCGACCGTGTTCGGTATGTCGTGAAACTTTAAATCGAGAAAAATTCTAACGCCCGAATCGACCGTTTCCCGCACAAAAGATGCGCCGACGGCGCAGAAAAGTTGCAAACCGATTTTAAAGGCGCATCCGCTTTGACGTAATTCGCCAATCGTTTCACTGGCTTCGCGGGCGGTTTCAACGTCGAGTGCGATGATTATCGGGTTTTTGTTCACAAAATTATTCGATTGCCTTAGAAGCTGTTTGGAAACTATTTTTGAAAATCAAGCATTGTTGATTTCAAAGGACTTTTGCTGTCAATCTAATTTAAGAAAACGACAATTATGATCGTAAAAACATCTGATTTTAGGAGTTTCCAAACAGCTTCTTAATGATTTGCTGGCGGAAAAATTTATTAAGGCGCGGCGCGCCGCCGGTCAGAAGCTGTTTTTTCGCATTTTTGAAATGCTGAAAAGGCAGCGCCGTTTTCAAGTCGGCGATTTTTTTACCCGTCAGATATTCCGTGCATTGCGCGCCCGATTCTCTGATTTCCGGTGTAATTTCGAGTAATTTCTTTTCCGCGCCGACATCGTTTTGAATATTGTAAACGATGCTCTGCATAAAATAAGCGTCGGAATATTTAACATCGAGCGCGGCGGTTTTTTGAAAAAACTGCAAAGCCGTATGAAAATTTTCCATTTGAAAATAAACGCATCCGACCAAATAACTCAGTTCGGGAATTTCCGAATCTCCGAGAGCGAGTTTAAAAGCGGCGAGCGCTTCGCTCCATTTTTCTTCAAACGCCGCGGTCATTCCCCAGACAAAATTTACCGGAACGAGCGTTTTATCGCCGCCCGCCGAAACGCTCAGAAATTTTCTGGCTAGTTCGGTTTCGCCGCAATCGGCGTATACCGAGCCGAGAAGAAGAAGAGTTTTTTCATTGCCCGGTTCTAATTCAAACGCTTGCTCCAGATAATTTTTAGATTCTTCAAATTTGTCGGCGCGATATAAATTTTCGGCGATGAAAACGAGCAGCGGCACATTCTCCGGCGAGAGAAGAGCGGCGCGCCGCAGCATTTGAAAAGCCTGTTTTTCCTCGCGCTCGTCTAAAAGCCGGATTCCCTCATTCAAAAGATGCGAAAAAAGCTCCGAATTCGGGTTTGAATGCCGGGCGAGCAATTGGCTTAACAACCCGTTTTCTTTATCTTTACCCAACAATTTTTCTTTTTTTTCGGTGGAAACCGCTCCTTGCGCGCCAGTTAATTCTTGCGCCAAACGCGGGTTGATTTCCTTTAGAGCTTCGGAAAAAGCGCGGATAAATTTGTGGTCTTTCTGGAGTTCTTTAGATTCGCGGGCGAAAAACTCGTAAGCCATTTTGACTTTTTCCAACACCTGCGCCAACTGCAATTCGAGCAACGAGACTCTTTCGAGCAGATGGTCTTCGTAATAAGACGGAATTATTCCATCGTCGTGGCGCATCGACGGCGGAAAAACGACGAGCATCAGCCGCGTTCCGCACCGGCGGCAGGTTCTCTCGCCGGCGGAGTTCGCGGCGCGACATTTCTGACAATAATGAGAAATTTTTTCCACTTTCGTTGACGGAAAACGGAAAATGTAAAATTATTTCAATCAACAATTTTACACGAATCATTATCCGTTCTCTATTTTTCCTTAATCAAAATCCAAAGGATTTTTAAATGGCTTGTCGATGTCGTCTCCGGCGCGTTTTCTCGCCGCTTCAAATTTTTCTTCCAAAATCCGCGAACGGTCTTTTTGCGAAGACATTTCCTGCGCGAAAAGCTGTTCGCGCAGTTCTTGCTGCTTTTCCAGGTCTCTCTGCAAATCTTCAAAAGAGCCGCGCGTTCTGGTTTTTTCCTCGTGGGCGAGAATCGCCCCGGTTGCGGCGTCAATCGTCAGCGCAGCTTCACAGCACGGGCAAATTATACTCAGATTTTCCATAACGCTTTCGATTATAGCTTAAGAGAGCGAGAATTTCCGATACAATTTTTTTTCGACGTTGCTAAATCTACAGCAGATTCTTTAATTTGTTCTCTAAATGCGCTTTTACGCCGCGCCATTCCGAATCAAGAATACTGTAATAAACCGTGTCGCGGATGCGTCCCGTGTCGGTAATGGCGTTGCGGCGCAGGATTCCTTCTTCAATCGCGCCGAGCCGCCGGATAGCGTTTCTCGATTTTTCGTTAAGAACGTCGGTTTTTAATTCGACGCGAACGCAGTTCCAGGTTTCAAAAGCGTGCGCGAGCATTAAGAATTTCGCTTCGGTATTTATAAAAGTCCGCTGCCACGTCGGATTTATCCACGTCCAGCCGATTTCCGCGCGGCGGTTTTTAACGTCTATATTTCCGAAACGGGTCGAGCCGACGATTTTATTCGAGCCTTTCTCAATGGTTACAAACGGCAGCGAAACTTTTCTAATAAATTCTTCAAGCGCGGTTTCGATATATCGCCGCATATCGTTTTCGTTTTCAATGACGTTCGCCGTCCAGAGCCAAATCGATTCGTCCATCCCGATTTCGCACAAATCCGGCAAATGTTCAAATCGTAGCGGTTCGAGCCGCACAAATTCGCCTTCTAAAGTTTCCGGTCGGATATTCATAAATAAATTTTAGCCACGAATTACACGAATTACACAAAATAAATTTAAAAATATTCGTGTTATTTGTGTTATTCGTGGCTAATTTCATTTTCGCCGCAAATATCAAACGTCGTAATACATCGAGAATTCGAGCGGATGCGGGCGTAGTCTTAAAGGCTTTATTTCTTTTTCGCGCTTGTGGTTTACCCAGCGTTCGATAATGTCGGTTGTAAAAACGTCGCCTTTGAGCAGAAATTCGTGGTCGTTTTCCAATGCGGTTAAGGCTTCGTCCAAAGTTCCGGGCAGATTCGGCACGTCCTTTAATTCTTCGGGCGATAAATCGTAAATGTCCTTATCGAGCGGCTCGCCCGGGTCGATGCGGTTCTGCACGCCGTCAAGCCCTGCCATCAACAGCGCGGCAAACGTGATATACGGATTGCACGACGGGTCGGGCGGACGAAATTCGAGCCGTTTGGCTTTCGGCGACTGCGAAAACATCGGAATTCTGACTGCTGCTGAACGATTGCGCGCCGAATAAGCCAAGTTGACCGGCGCTTCAA
>JALZOE010000223.1 GCA_030857325.1 Acidobacteriota bacterium | reverse complement strand
CCGGTTACAATAATTCCGCGGTCGTAAATATCGGCGGCGACTTCCGGCTGCAGTTCGGTCAAAGTATCGGCGACGACCTGAGCGACGCGGCGAATGACGCCTTCGACGACCGGATAAATTTCGCCGATTGTAATTTCGACCGCGCCCGGACTGCCCGTCTGCACGTCGCGCCCGCGAACGACGATTGATTTGGAAATATCTTCGGGCATAAAGGCGGTTGCAAATGTGGTTTTAAGCGTTTCGGTCGTTTCTTCGCCGACCTGAAGACCGCGATTGCGCCGCAGATGATTTGCCAGAACGACGTTTATTTCATTGCTTCCGATTCGTTCGGAGCGCGAATGAACGACTGTTCCTTTGGCGACGACGGCGATATTGGTCGTTCCCGCTCCCAAATCGATAACCGCCGAAGCGCGTTTGTCGCGCGGCGTAATGCCCGCGCCGAACGCCGCCGCCAGACCTTCCTCCATCATAAAAACCTTGCCGATATGAGCGTCTTCCGCCGCGTTGAGCAGCGCCCGCTGTTCGACGTGCGTTACGTCGCCGAGCATACTCATTATCGCCTGCAGGGAAACCATCGAGCCGCCGCTTTTTGATTTTCTGACAAAATGACCGAGCATTTTTTTCGTCCGCTCGAAATCGGCGACCACGCCGCCCGAAAGCGGAGCCAGCACCGTAATATCGCGTCCCTCGCGCCCGCGCATATCGTAGGCTTCCTGCCCGTATTCGACAATTTCGCCGGTTAATTCGTTGACGGCAATCAGCGACGGTTCGTCCAGAACGATGTCGCGCCCCTTGACGGCGACAATCGTATTAGCCGTTCCCATGTCAATCGCCACGGAATCGGTAACAAATTTTTTGAGCGATGAAATTCCCATCATAGAGGCAATTTTCCTGATACGGTCATAGAAATCAAATTTCCGAACTTTACGTATTCAATTTGTTCGATTTATTTGAAAAACAACTAATTTTAGCTTAATTCCATTTTACTTTAAATAGTAAAACGAAAATCGCGGGTAATTTTTATGTTTGAAAAGCAGGCGGAGATTTTTAGAAAGACAAATCTCCGCGCCTTTTCAGATTCCATGTTTATAGGCAAAGTTGCAAGCCGATTTCTCGTTTGCAGACGCTGTAATTAAAGCCGCTTATACGCTTTTCGATGCGGGGAAAAACATCGGTCAGACATCGCTTTAGAGGAATATTTTTTTAAGTCAAAAACCGTGCCAATAGCTTTGTTCGTTCGGCAAAGCAGCAGGCAATTGAAAAACTGCGTTAAAACCCCTTATTTTTTTAACATCACGGCTTTGTTTTTATTGAAAATTTTGAATTATTTCCAATAATTCGGCGTTTCCGGCGCGGAAAGATAAATGTTCACAATCATTAAAAAGACACGCTTTCATTTATCGTTTTTACCCACAAACATTTACTATTATTTTTATGATTTATTTCGACAATAACGCGACGACGCGGATTGCGCCGGAAGTTTTTGACGCGATGAAGCCTTTTTTAACCGAATTTTACGGCAATCCTTCGTCCGCTTATGAATCGGGGCGCGAAACGCGCCGGACAATTGAAAATTCGCGCCGTAAAGTTGCCGAACTGCTCGGCGCCGGCGACGAACGCGAAATTGTTTTCACTTCCGGCGGCACGGAAAGCGACAACTGGGCGATTTTGGGCGCGCTCGAAGCCGCGTCCGACAAAAAACACGTCGTTACAACCGGCGTCGAACACGAAGCCGTTCGCAAACTGTGCGAAAAGTTAGAGAAAAAAGGTTTTGAAATTACCTGGCTCGAAGTTTCCGGCGAAGGATTTTTGGATTTGAGCGAACTTAAAAACGCTCTGCGAAAAGATACGGCAGTCGTTTCGGTAATGCTTGCCAATAACGAAACCGGAATTTTGTTTCCCGTCGAAGAAATCGCCCGCATCGTCAAAGAAAATTCCGACGCGCTTTTTCACGTTGACGGCGTAAACGCGGTCGGTAAAATTCCGGTCGATTTAAAGAATACGGCGATTGATTTATTTTCCGTCTCCGGTCATAAATTTCACGCTCCCAAAGGCGTCGGCGCGCTTTATATAAAAAACGGCGTCCGGCTGCCGTCAATCTACATTGGCGGCGGACAGGAAAACGGGCGACGCGCCGGAACTGAAGCCGCTCATCAAATCGTCGCGTTAGGCGCGGCGGCGGAACTCGTCGAAGATTTGTCCGCAATGAAAACGGTTCGCGCCTTACGAGACAAATTGGAAGACGGAATTTTACGTAAAATTTCAAATTCTCATCTGAACGGAACGAGCGACAGAGAAAAGCGCTTGCCGAATACTTCGAGCATTGCATTTCCGAATTTGAACGGGGAATTGATTCTCGCCAAATTAAACGACGCAAGCGTCTCCGTCTCGACCGGTTCAGCCTGCAACGCCGAAAACCACACGGCTTCAGCCGTTTTGCAGGCGATGAACGTTCCTTACAGCGCAGCAATGGGCGCGATTCGCTTTTCGCTCGGCAGATATAATATCGAAAAAGAAGTCGATTTTGTGCTGGAAATTTTGCCGGAAATTGTTGGGGAAGCTGCGGAATTTTCGCAAAACTAAAAAGGAAAGTATTAACAGGGATGAAGAGGATGGACAGGGATAAAAAGAAAAAGATTTATAAATTTCTTTTATCCTCTTAATCCTTCTCATTCTTGTTAATTTATCTTCCGTTTATTTTGTCCATTCATCGGCAATCGAAACATCGACTTTGACCGGAACTTTTTTAATATATTCTTCGCCCGCATCGCACATTGCTTTTTCCAATTTACGCGCCGTGCTTTCAGCTTCCGTCGCGTCCGATTCGACAATAATTTCGTCGTGAACGATGTTGACAAGACGCGCCGAAGTTCCGTCAATTTCATTGTGCAGAAGACGCAAAGCGCGTTTCAGAATATCGGCGCTCGTTCCCTGAATCGGCATATTTTTACCGTTTCGCTGCGCTAGCGAAACGGCTTTGCGGTCGTCTTCGTCGTAGCGAAAACGCATCATTCTGCCCGAAGCCGTTCTCGCAATTCTATTAGTTACAACTTTTCGCGCCGCGTCTCTGAGCCACGCGTCAAGTCCGCGATACGTCGCAAAATATCGGCGCATAATGTCTTCGGCGTCCGATTGGGAAAGTCCGGTCATCAGCGCGAAACGCTGCGAACCGATGCCGTAAACGACGCCGAAATTAAGCCGTTTGGCAAACGAACGCTGGTCGCTCGTTACTTCTTCCGGCTTGACGTTGAAAACCTGCGCGGCGGCTGTCGTGTGAAAATCTTCACCCGAAACGAATGCGTCGATGAAATTCCGGTCGTTTGAAAATTCGGCTAAAATGCGTAATTCAACCTGCGAATAATCGGCGATAATCAGTTTTTTGCCGTCTCCGGCGCGGAAACAGCGGCGATATTCTTCTTCGTGCGGAATCTGCTGAATATTCGGTTTCGAGCAATTGTGAACGCAAATTTCTCCGGCGATGAAATTATGTTCGCCTTCGACTTCCAAATCGTAAACGCGCCGTTTGCCGACTGTCTTTACCGAAGTTACCGCGTGATTGTAAGCCAATCCGCGTTCTTGGCAAATCGCTTTTAATCGTCTTGTGCCGACGCCTAATTTATTTGCCGCGATGCAGGTATTGGAACTTTCGGCAAGCGCCGCCGCGATATTTTTATCGTTCAGGTAATTGCCGTCCGCTCCGTATCGAGACTGCACGGCTTTGATGTTTAACTCGGCTTTTCGACACTTTTGCTTGAACGCTTCAAAATCCATTTCAACGAAAGTCAATCTGCCTTTGGCTTTAGACAGCATTCTTAACAAACCGAAACGGGAAACGGATTTCCACAACGGATTTTCTTCTCCGTATTTAGCGGGCGGACGATTAGCCAATGCTTTTTTAATATTAAGCAGAGAAGCGGCGATTCTCTCCGGGTCGGAGACGTGCAGTGAAGCGTGTTCCGAGGCGGATAAAATTTCTAAATTTTCAATTCTGTTGTCCGTCTTGTTTCCGTTTCTGTGATGAATGTGCATCGAGCTTTCGGCGCGGAAATGTTCGCGCTTGATAAGCTGTTCTTCAAGCTCCATATATTTGTTTGTTCCGTAAAGCCTGACGCGTGTATTTTTGTTCGACTGGTTGACGAAACTTTTCCGCAGATGGAAAAGTTTGTCGTAGCGTTTTAGATTTCGCGCTTCCTGCCAGCCTTTGTATTTAGTGCGTATTTTATGTTCGGGAGTAACGACGACGCTTCCGGTTGAATAATCGCCGGAACTCTGCCATTTTACTTCGACGCAATCCCGGATTCCGTTGTCCCAAACATTTAAAACACGGCGCAAAGTCAATTCTCCGCTGTCTTTATAACAATAAACCAAATCGTCTTTCTTAATATTTTCAATCGGAACGCGTCCGCCCGGAACGTCGATTAAAGTTTTTTCGGCAACGCAGGAAAATCTACCTGTCGGCGCGCCGATTTGACGGAAATCGGCGTGAATTCTGCCGGTTTTCGGCTCGATAAACTCTAAGATATTTTCGCCGAAGCTCGATAAAGATTTCGCCACGCCACGATATTCGAGCAGTTTGGCGACGACCGGATAATCGCCTGCGAGCGGCTGCAACTGCCAACCGCGCGTCGTTTCGGGAACGGGAACGCCCAGATTTTTCAGCGCGTCCGTAACCTGCGTGTGTGAATCGAGATTTATTTCCGAACGTCCGAACAGCGACGCTTGCGCGACACCCGCCGAAAGCAGATTTTGCAGCTCGTCGGCAAATTTTACCTGCGATATTTTTACTTTTTCGAGAACTTCGCGCCAGCGCGCTTCGTCGAGATAAAAACCGTTGAGTTCCATCGAAGCAATCGGCACGATGCAGTCGAATTCGAGTTTGGCAACTTTAATTAAATCGTCGGCTTTTAATTTTTCGATGACTTTCTCGCGCAAGGGAATCATCGTCGCGGCGTCGCGGGCGGCGTATTCGATTTGCGACTGCGATAATTCCGGCGCGCTCCAATCGCTGACCTGCTCGGATTTGTCGAGTTCCGTGCCGAGAAAATAACTCGTAACTTCGGCTAAATTGTGCCGCCTGTCCTGGTCGCCCGCCGCAATCAACTGGCTGGCAATCAAAGTGTCGAACACGCCGCCGATTTCCACGCCCAAATGATGCTTGACCCATTTGGCGTCGAATTTAGCGTTGTGCGCGACTTT
>JALZOE010000222.1 GCA_030857325.1 Acidobacteriota bacterium | reverse complement strand
CGGCAATCAAACCGAAATTGTCCGAAACGGTTTACGTATTTCGTATAAAATTAACGGAAAACGTCAAGCGTTTTTAAGGTATCATAACCGGTGGCGTCGATTTTGTTAATTTTATGATAATTTACTTGTAAAAAAAGTCTCTGGCATTGAGATTGCGTGTATAAAACCGGCATACTTCTATAACCTTTCCCTAATGCCGAAATATTTATAAAGGAAGAGGTGAAAGTCATAATGAAAATTCTTAAACAATTATTATTCGCAGTCGCTTTTATTTTTTGTATTTCAATGTCGGCGTCGGCACAGCGCGATAACGATAAAAAACCGCCGCCGAAGGGAGAACCGCCGGTCGTGGTCGCGCCGCCGAAAGGACAAAAAAAGGAAAAACCCCGCGAAGACGAACGCAAAAACGACGAACGAAGAAAAAAGCCGCCAGCTTTTTTCTTCAACAGAGAAGATTAAAATTAAACGGGTTTTTTGCGGAGTATTTAATAAAAAAGGCGGTCTGAAATTTCAGACCGCCTTTTTTTATTCGTGTGGGCGTATTTGCTTTGATTGGCAACCGAAAAGAAATCTTTCGCTCAATCAAAAACTTCAGCCATTCTTTTGAAGCAAATTCGCCGCTCGGCAGTTACAAAGCGGATGCCGCTCGCTCCGAACCCGTCAATAAACTGCTGTAAAAGAGATAAGCGTTAATTCCTATTTCTCCGCTCCATCATATTCGACAATTTGCTTGGAGACGGCAAGCCCTAATCCCATTTCGCCGTATTTGCGCGTGGTCGAACCGTCGGCTTGAACAAAAGCCTGTAAAAAGAAGTCTCTGCACTTCAGGCGCGATGCCGATGCCCGTGTCCATTAAGTTTTCTTTTAATTTTTCATAAAAAACTGAAACCTTTTTGTGAATTATGGAACTAATCGTTTGTAAGATAAATAGAGTTTCAAAAAAGCGTATGGCTATTTCAATATTTTATCAGGCGAGTGTGGAAATTAAAAATGCAGACGGCATTGCCGATGATTTAATTGCGCGGGCGCAGAACGGCGAAGATGAAGCATTCGGTTTGATATTTGAACAGCATTCACGGTTTATTTATAAATTTATTTACGCGATGCTCGGTGAATCCGGCTCGGCGGAAGAATTGACGCAGGAAACTTTTCTAGCCGCATATAAAAGCATTCATTCCCTGCGCGGTGAAGCAAAACTGCAAACCTGGCTGTGTGGTATAGCCAAAAATGTCGTTTATAAATCGCTGCGCTCTCATCGCAGGGAAGTGGTCAAAAGCGAACACAGCATTGAATCTTTAAAAATGCGCGATGAAAAAGAGATGCCGCCCGACAGACAGTTTCTGACCAAGGAATTAAACCGTCATATCAACTCGGCTTTGCGACGATTAGACGACGATAAGCGGCTTATCTTTACATTAAAAGAACTTCAAAATTTAAGCTATAAAGAAATTTCCGAAATCACCGGCTATACGATTCCAAAGCTGAAAACCGATTTACACCGCGCAAAAACCGAGATGAGAATTTTGCTTCGCCCTTATTTGGAGATAAAAAATGAGTTGTGAAAAATACCTGAATCTTCTTGACGATTTAGTTGAAGATGAACTGGACCAATACAGCGTCGGAGAGGTGAATCTGCATCTTTTCGCCTGCTGCGAATGCGCGGCTCGCTTTGAGATTTTGAAAAAAGAAAAGGCAATGTATGCTCATCACTTATTTGAAATCGAGCCGCCGGCCGATTTTTGGAAGAGTTTTCAGGCGAAAATGAAACCGCAGCCGATTGGTGTTTCCCAAACGATTAAAACCTCTCCGGTCGTTTTCGGCTGGACGAAACGAATTACCGGCTTTTTGCGGTTGTATCCGGCATTTTCGGCGGTATTTTTACTCGCCGCATTCGGACTCGGTTTCGGTTTTTTGAAATACGTTTCAAATAAAACGACTGCCGGGAATGAATATGCCGCCGAAATCAATCGGGCGGATATTCAAACACCTTCGACAAAATCAACTGAAATTAATGAAATCAGCGCAAAAAACTTTCCGACAAAAGAGGCGCGCGATGAATCCATCGTTTCCAAAAGCATAGAGAAAAATAAAGTAAACAAATTTCTAAGTGTAAAGAAAACTGAAGGTTACATCATTAAAACGATTCCGGTTGAAATCGAGAAAATAAAAAATCACACAATTCGAGCGGTTGGAAAAAGTGATTTGCCAAGTAAAGCTCAAGAAACCGAAGAACGACTGCACTATTTACAGTTAAGAAATCTGGAAGCGGAAACCGCCGAACAAATCGAAAAAATCGAAATGTTGCTGCGCGCGTTCAGAAACACGCGGTCGGTCGAAGGCGGCGAAACATTTGACGTTGCTTACGAAAAGCAGCTTGCCGGAAAACTGCTCGAAAAAAACATACGGCTGCGCCGGGGCGCGGAAAATTTCGGAACTTTACACACCGAGGAAATACTGGGCAAAGTCGAGCCTTTTCTGCTCGATATCTCCAATCTGGAGAATAATCCCGCGCCGGAAAAAATTTTTGATATAAAGGAGCGCGTGAAAAATCAAAACATTATCGCCAGCCTTCAGATTTATTAACCAACAACTCGGAAAGAGCGGATAAAAATCCGAAAAATAAGCAAATACTTAATTTAACAATAAAGTTAAATCATGAAACGGAGAAATTATGAACGCCGAAAAAAAACTTTTCAAAACAATCAATAATTCAATCTTAAAATCAAGCGTATTTTTTTTAATCGCCGCGTGCGTTTACATCACGCTATCGCCGAAAACAAATTTTGCGGCGACAGTGATAAATTTAATCGCCTCGACAGAAGATAATTTTTTTGAAGATGAAACTTTCGATAAAAAGTTTCGTGAAGGCAGAGATTTGATTGACCGCGGAGAATGGGCGCGGGCAGCCGAAAAATTCAATGAAGTTATCGGCAAATATCCGGGCGGCAAATCGATTGACGCGGCGCTTTACTGGCTGGCATTCAGTTATAAAAAACAAAAGCAATTTAAGGAAACCGATGCCGCTCTCGACCGCTTGTTGAAAGAATTTCCCGGCTCATCCTGGGCTGATGATGCGAGAGTTATGAAAATGGAAATCGGACTTTCACTCGGAAAAATATATTCTGTCAGTTCGGGAACGGCATATTCTACTCTTCCGTCGCAAGTTTATAAGACGACTCCTTCTAAAACTATTGTCAACGTAACCGCCGCTGCCACGATACCGAAACATTTTGAAACCGCTCTGGAAATGCAGCGGGAAACTTATAACTCTACTCAGAAAATTTTTCAGGAAACTTATAACTCGGCTCCAAAAACCTCCCTCGACCGCGAAGATGAAATTAAAATCGCCGCTTTTCAAAGTCTGTTAGCTGCCGACCCGAAAAGAGCATTGGAAGTGATGAGCGATATTTTAACGCCCGATTCAAAGGCGAGTGAAACGTTGAAACAAGAAGTTCTGCGCGTTCTGCGCAGCCCGCGTCTTTTGAAAGGTCAATCCTTTACTTTTGCCGCCGGCGGAATCGACAAGCAATTTACCCCGCTGCTGAGGGAAACTTTAATTAAAAGTTTTCAAAAAGAGCCGAATATTAAAATCCGTAAGGAAATAATTTACGCGCTGGCAAGTTTGGCGGACGACCAATCGGCTAATTATCTTGGTCAGTTATATGCTTCGGAGAATAATAAGGAAATAAAAAAGGCGATAATCAATTCTTTCGGCAGACCGGCGGGCGGTTTTATTCAATACGGCAGCGCCGCCGGAAATTTATTCGCCGCGGCTTCAAATTCGATTTCAAATCGAAAAATCGAATTCGATAAACTTTTTGAAATTGTCGGAAAGGAAAAGGATATTGAACTGCGCCGCTTGGCATTTTCAAATTTGCAGCGATTCGGCAAGTGGTCGGAAAACGCGCCGGTTCTGGATATGATTGTCCGTCTTTACGACGAAGAAATCGATGAAGAATTTAAAATATCAATCATCCGCGCATTTGCCGCCGCCAAGCAAAATCAGGCTTCTAAAAAACTTTTGGACATCGCCAAAAACGACAAATCCGACAAATTAAAGCTCGAAGCCATTTACGCTCTACGAACGAGCAGCGACCCGGAAGCCTTAAAGTTTTTGGAAGATTTGATTAAGTAAGAAATCAAACAGCTGAAAATTCAGCGGCGAAAGTATATTTTTTGTAGGAAAAATACACTTTGCCGCCGTTCATAAAACTTTTGCAGCAATCAATCGCTGTTCTCAATTTGAAAAAACAATCGTTTGTATATTTTTTTGAGGATTTCAAAATGTGGCGAAGACTTGTTGCAGATTGTTTACGCGGGGATAAATTCACGCTAAATAGTAATCGGAGAAAGAATTGACGACGATATTAAATGAAACTTTAATATCTAATGAATGTGTAAAACGAATTATGATAGGAGTTACACAGTTCAAACATTGTTAAACACGCCTTTGTTGAAAGTAAAGGGCTTGTTGCTGTCCGCTTCCATCGAAAATGCCTATTAGTTATTGATTTTACGTCCAACTGCGTAACTCCTATATGATTTTCTTCAAATAATAAGTCTCGGAGATTTTTATGCCGTTTTTGAAAAACACCTTGATTCACGCCGCTTTTACCTGTGCTTTAATCGTAACTTCTCTTGCTCAGACCAGAGAAGCCGGAATTTTTGTGGCGGTCAAAGACCAGTTCGGCGATACGATTTCAGATGCCGAAATCGTTCTCGGCAAATCTGATGAAGAGGAAAAACAGATTAAGACCAATCATCTGGGAATCGGTCAATTTTTAAATTTGTCCGCCGGAGAGTATCGGATAACCATTTCCGCCGCCGGTTTTGAGGAATACAAAAGCCAGAACATCATCGTTAAAAACAACGAAACCCGGAGAATCGAAATCGTTCTCGAAATAGCCTCTATCGAGTCTAAAGTTGAAATCGGTGAAGATGATAATGTCGCCGATGCGGAGAGAAACGGCGTAACGACGACCTTAAACGAAAGGGAAATCGCCAATCTGCCGGATAATCAGGAAGAATTGGAAAGAGCCATCAAAAGAATCGGCGAGTCGGTGGCGGGCGAAGAATTGCCGATTAGCGTCAACGGCGTTCAGGGCGGAAAAATTCCGCCGAAAGGGTCGATTCAGCAGATTAGAGTAAATCAAAACGTGTTTTCCGCGCAATACGACAGTCCGTTCGGCGGCGGAATCGAGATTTTCACCCGCTCCAATGT
>JALZOE010000221.1 GCA_030857325.1 Acidobacteriota bacterium | reverse complement strand
AAATCGCAGAGCAGATTCGGCTGATAAAATCAAAGGCATTCAGACAATAGATCATCTGAATGCCTTAATGCCGTGCCTGTATTAACCTCAAAAGGAAGGTGGAGGTATGGCTTGCAGGCACAGCCACGAGCGAAATCTCATATTCAAGACTTGATAATTGCGAACCGAGTATTGAAGTAGAATTTTTTTAACATCTTTCTCACCGCTCTTAAATTAACTTCGACCTTTGTAATATTATAAGAAGATTAATTGTCTTCGGCATCGGCGTATTCACTCAAAAACCTTAAGTAATTACCCCTACGCTCGCGGATATTTTCCGCCGATTCTTTAACGCGGCGCAGGCGCGGCGGCATTGTTCATCCCGCTCATAAACGCACCGGCAATCGCCGCGACGATCTGCGTGACGGTGTTGATTTGGCTTCGCACCTGCTCGGCGGTGATTTTCTCGTAGCCGTTCGGAACTTCAAAAACTTCATCGGCGGTTTCCGTCTTGATGTCGCGCATCTCGACGACGGCGTTTACGCCGCGCATGCCGCGCACGTCGCCTTCCGCCCGCGAGCTGAATTCCGCCCGCAGGGGAAGCCCGGTTTCTTTGTCAACGTAGGTAAAACTTTCGCCGCTGATTTGTCCGGCGTTCGTTCCGGTTTGCGTCGCGCCGTCTGCCCGATATTTGACAACCGCGCGTCCTTTGAACTGTTCTTCACCAATGCGCCGGTAATCGGTTCTGCCCTTTAGATATTCGATAATCTGGTCGGGCATCATCAGGCGCGGTATTTCAAAGCCGACGGCGTTGGCGTCGAGTTCAGCGTATTGACGACGGTTCGGCATAATCAGATACCGTTTATCGCCCAAATTCAAATAAACGATTTGCTCTTGGTTAGGAAGGTAAAACGCGACGCGGCGTTTTTCCCCCGACCGCGCCACGTTCGCCGTCAAAGCCGGGGTCGCCGCCCGCTCGCCGCCGACGGTTTCCGCCTTGAGTTCGAGCGTCGCGCCGTATTCGTTCGGCTCGTTGGTTTCTATCGTCTGACCGGAAACCGCTACTGCCGGGCTAATTGCCGGAGAAGCGTTGACGTTCAAAGGCGACGAATTGAAAACCGTCGAATTCGCGTTCGCGGTATTCGTCGTCGCGTTTTGGCATCCGACCAATAGTGTCGCCATTCCCGCCGTCAAACAAATTGCCATTAATTTACCGTTCATAATTCCTCCTCAAATTCGCCCGCCGCAAAATTAAATTTATCCTCTGAAAGTTCATCGAGCAGTGCGGGACGTTTTCTTAAAATTAGAGCAATCGGAAATCGTTTTCGAGAGTGCAATCACTCAAAACCGTTGGGTAATTACACTTAATTTCCCTGCGCTTTTCGCTCCAAACCGACTTAAGCGAAATCGCCCGTTTGCCGTGAGTGTGTACACGGTTATCGTCAGCCGCCGTTTCGACTGATAGTTTGAACGGTGTTAATCTTTTAGACGAAATAAGAAGAAGATTTGGAGAGAGTTCTGGAGCGGCGTTTTGCCGGGCAAATTTAATTTTTTTAACTTTAGCAATGGAAGATTTTTTAAGCACCGAAACTTTAATCATCGAGCTGCTGCTCATCGTCTCGCTCGTCGCGCTCGTCGTGCGGCGATTTAAGATTCCATACACGGTCGCGCTCGTCGTCGTCGGTCTATTGATCAGCGTCCAGCATCCGCTCGAAATCGAACTGACGCCCGAATTGATTTTATCCTTGTTTATTCCGCCGCTCGTTTTTGAAGCCGCGTTTCATCTCGAATTCAAATCTTTGCGCGAAAACTGGCTGCCGATTATCGGTTTGGCGATTCCGGGCGTGCTGCTGACGACCGTCGTCGTCGGGCTGATTGTTTCTTTCGGCATCGGCATTCCGCTTGCCGCCGCGCTGGTTTTCGGCGCGCTGATTGCGGCGACCGACCCGGTGGCGGTCGTCGCTTTGTTTAAGGCGCTTGGCGTGCCGAAGCGTCTGGCGACGCTCGTCGAAGGCGAAAGTTTGTTTAACGACGGCACGGCAATTGTCCTTTTTAAATTGATGCTCGTAGCGGCTTTGCCCGTCGTCGCCGTCGTCGCCGGGAGCGAAACTCACAACGAATCTTTTAATTTTCTGACGGCGACGATTGATTTCGTTCGCGTCTCCCTGGGCGGCTTGCTGGTCGGTGTCGGTCTCGGCTGGATCGTCGCGCAAATTATTGCCCGCGTGGACGATTATTTAATCGAGACGATGCTGACGACCGTGCTGGCTTTCGGCGCATATCTGGTCGCCGAGCGTTTCCACGTCTCCGGCGTGCTGGCGGTGGTCGCGGCGGGAATCCTGACCGGCAACATCGGATTAAAGGGAATGTCGCCGACGACGCGCATCGTCTTGTTCAATTTCTGGGAGTTTCTCGCCTTCGTCGCCAATTCGCTCGTTTTTCTGCTCATCGGCTTGGAAGTGAATCTGCCCGAAATCGGGGCGCATCTGCTGCCGATTTCGATTGCGCTCGCGGCGGTTCTGTTGAGCCGCGCGCTGGTCGTCTACGGTTTGACGGCTTTGACGAATTGGCGGACGGCAAACAAAGTTTCGCTCGGTTTTCGGCACGTCATGTTCTGGGGCGGGCTGCGCGGCGCGATTAGTCTCGCGCTGGCATTGAGCTTGCCGGTCGCGCTCGCCGAACGCGAGCAGCTGCGCGTGATGACGTTCGGCGTGGTTTTATTTACTTTGCTCGCGCAGGGGACGACGATGCAGTTTTTGCTGCGCCGTTTGGGAATCGGTCAGCCCGCGCAGCTCGAACTCGAATACGAACGCCGGCACGGGCGGCTTTTGGCGGCGCAGGCGGCGCGGCGGCGAATCGAATCGCTGCATCGGGACAACACGATTTCCGTAGCGGCTTGGGAGAAAATCGCCCTCGCGCTCGAAAAACAAATCGAAGAAAATCTCGCCGCGCACCGCGAACTGCTCGCGGCTCACCCGGAACTCGAAGCCGAAGAGCGCGAAGACGCCGAAATGGAAGGCTTGCGGGCGCAGCGCGCCGCTTTGACGACGATGCTCGGCAACGGCGTGATTTCCGACCGGGTTTATGAAGAGTTGATTGAAGAAGTTGACGCGGCGATTGCCCGCGCGGGCAATCGTGAATAATACGAAAACGAGCCGCGTTTGCGATTCCCTGAGACTTGCCCGAAACTGTTTATTGATAACGCTTGAGCAGCCAAACCGAAGACTTTTGCAGAAGGACGAGAAGGACAATCAGCCCGACGGCGAGCGCGAACAAAACGAGGTTGTTTTCGGAATTGGCGCGAAAGGCGAAGCCGAGCGCGGTCGAAACGGCGGGCGGGTGCATCGCGTCGGCTAAAATCATCAGCGTAATCGTCACGACCATCGCCGCGGACGCCGCCAGATAGCCTTCGCCGAAAATTGAAAAAGCCGTAAAACCGACAATCGCCGCGCCGATTTGCGATAGAGCGAGGGTGCGAACGCTGTTGGTGCTGTGCTGCGGGTCGAGATAAATTAAAAACGCGCTCGAAGCGAGCGAGGCGAATAGCAATCGCTGACGGCTGAAAATTTCGACCAGAACAAGCACGCCGAGAACGCTTGCCGTCGGCATCAGAGCCAGCGCGAGTTCGCCGCGCAAGTTCAAACGCCGCCGGAAACTCTGCGCCTTTTCTTCCTTCATCGGTTCAAGCGTTTCACGCGGCGATTTCTCCATAAAAAATTTCCTTTCCGAAATGATTATAAATTTCAAAAGGCTTCCGGGCAAAACCGGATTTTTATTCGCGCCGCGCTTTTGCTTGCGCCGCGCCGTTTTCACGCTTCGCCTCTTTTTCGCCTTTGACTTCGACTCGTCTTCCCAGAATATCTTCGACGTAAATCATTTTCACCAGCACGAACAGGACGGCGACGAGCGGGACGGCGAGCAGCAAGCTGAGAAAACCGAACATCACGGCGAGTAGAAGCTGCGAAGCGATGACCAGCACCGGCGGAATCGAAACGGCGCGCTGCTGGATGAGCGGCGAGACGACGAAGCCGTCGAGATTCTGCACGACGAGATAAAGCAGCAAAACGTAGAGCGCCTGCGAAGGGCTTTGCGAAAAGGCGATTAAAACGGCGGGCGTTCCGGCGATAAACGGTCCGATATTCGGGATAAAGGTGAGCAGTCCGGCGAGAATTCCGAGCGGAATCGCAAACGGAACGCCTAGAAACCATAAGCCCAGAAACGTCAGCGCGCCGTTAATCGCCATCGAGCCGGAAATGCCGAGCAGAAACCGCCGCAGCGTGTATTCGATGGTCGAGATAATTTCCCGCGTCCTTTTTTCGCGGCTCTCCGGCACGAGATTGATTACGCCTTCACGGTATAATTTCGGATTAAAAGCGAAATAGACGGCGGTTATCAAAACGATTAAAATATTGACCGCCGCGTCGAGCGCGGTCGAGAAAATTCCGGTTACGCGCCCGAAAACATTCGATCGTCCGCCGCCGAGAATGATTTGCGACGGCGGCGGAATCTGCTCGACGACGCGCCGACCGAGCGGGTATTGAGCGATTTGCCCGCGCAATCGCTCGAAGGCGGCGGGAAGGTTTTGGGACAATTCATCAAATTGCCGCTCGACCGAATCGGACAGAAACCAGAAGCCGAAACTTGTCAGCCCGACGATTCCGAGCAGCACTATCGTCAACGCCCAACCGCTCGAAAGCGGCGTGCGACGGCTTAAAAATTCGCTCAAGCTGCGAAGAAAAATCGCCAGCAGCAGACCGGCGAAAACAAGCAGAAAAACTTCCGCGCCCTGCCACAAAACGACGGCGACAACAATGAAGGCGGCGAAAATGCCGAGCGCGACTGTAATTTTTCGGGCGAAAGTTTTAATTGACGGGCGCGCGTCGTCAATCGGCTCGTGCCGCTTCGCATAATTTTCGGGCGTTTTCGTTATCATATTTTTTTTCGTTTAATTACAGACCATTCGCCGGCATTTTGCCAGAAAAAACATAAACATTCCGTGCGAAAACAAACCGGCGGCGACCAGACCGAGTAGCCACGCGCCGTAGGGCTGCCGCTCGACAAAACGCAACGCACCGCCGAAATCGCGCGTTTCACCCGCATCGGAATACCACGCGGCAAAAACGAGAAAAACGCCGATGATGCAGAAAATCGCGCCCCGCGCCGCAAAACCGAATCTGCCGAAGCGCGTTCCCCATTTTTCCTGTCTTTCGCTCATATTCGCAAAAAGCAAAGTTTCCCGGAATTGGGTGCTGTAGGCTTGATAGAAAAAGTAAATG
>JALZOE010000220.1 GCA_030857325.1 Acidobacteriota bacterium | reverse complement strand
TTTTCGCTGCGTCTTCGGTCGCCGTTCCCAGATTTGCCGCCAGATGTCCGCCCGCTGAAGTTCCCAAAACGCCGATTTTGTCCGGCTTGATTTGCCACTTTTCGGCGTTCGCCCGAATCACGCGCATTGCTTTTTGCGCGTCCTGCAAAGGCGCGATTTCTCTCTGTTTTAAGTCGGGCGAATTCGGCAGGCGATAATTTAAAACAAACGCCGCGACGCCAAAAGTATTAAACCATTTCGCCAACTGCACGCCCGAAATCTGATACGCGAGACGCTCGTAACCGCCGCCCGGACAAATCAAAACCGCCGCGCCTTTGTTTTCCTGAACAGACGGAAAAAATGCGTAAAATCCCGGCGTTCCGACCTGATAAACGCGCTCGCCGCGGATGTCGTCTTTCAACTCCATTCCCTTCGAGTTCGGCATTTTTCCCTTTTCCCAAAGCGGAACGAATTCCTGCGCGGCGGCAAATGTCGTCATAAAAAGAAACAGCATCAATAAAGTGTAAAGGCGAATCATTTTTATTTTATAAAAAGCCGTCATTTCGCCGCGACTTTCTTTCCGGCGAGCATTTCTTCGTGCGTCGGCATTTTGATTAAATTACGCGTCGAATTCGCGTCAGCCGCCGCGTTTAATAAATTTTCAGCAAAGATTCGCGCCGCCGGGTCAACGGCGATTGATTCTTCCAAATCGAAATCGCAAACCCAAACACGCCCGCGCCCGACGGGAATTTCAAACAAAGTCGTCGCCATAAATTCGGGAACGCGGTTGAGCGCGATGTAGCCGTGCGACGGAATAAAACGAATCAATTCACGCGCCTTGCCGTTCGGATTTAAGCGATGCGCTTCGCTCGCCACCATCACGCGCCAATCATTTGAACGCGCCCACCATTTCAAATCCATCGGTTCGAGATTTTTAGCGATTTTCGTTCCCGTCGCCGGCGTCCAATCGGCATATTCGCCGGAAACTTTGCGGACGCTCAAGACATCGTTCGGGAAAATTTCCTGCAATTTCGCGCCCGGCGAAAAAACTATAACGGTCGCGCCGTCGCTCGCCGCTTTCAATAATTTTCCGCCGTTCTTTAAATCGTCGAGCGGCGCGTTTTTGCCGACTAAAACGACGGAATTATTTAATATATTTTGTTCGACTTTTTGAAATTTTTCGCCGACGAGTTTCGTCATCTCCGCGCCGAGCGAAATATTTACGGCATTTGTTTGAAGTTTATTCGCCGCCGGTTTCGGAAAAACTTCGACGTAATCGATTGTGCGGCTGATTTCCGTATTTCCCTGAAGAAGTCTGGTTATTAAATTTAATTTCGTTCGCGTATTTATATTGTTCGGAATTTTTATTTCGCCGGAAACTTTCGCCGTCGCGTAGTATTTCAAATCTGTCAGGTTTCCCGACTTATTCGACGCGATTTGTTTTCCGTTTCGGTCAGCGAAAGAAAATTCCACGCTCAAGTTTTGAAAATCACGAAACCGTTCGTCGTCGTTTGTTACAAAAACTGCGGTTTTAATCGAATCGCCCGCGTAAAATCTGCGCTGCGCGGTTTCCAAAGCCAGACCGACGGGCGCGTAAGCGTATTTTACCGCTTCGACGACCGGATACGGTTTAACTTTAGCGGCATCGTAGCTGCCCATAAACCAGCATTCATTGGCGAAAAGAATAAAACCGGCGGTTTTGTCCGCGCGCTGGAAACGCAATTGTTCCGCCCAGCGTTTTGTAACGGCGCGATTGTGTTCGAGAAAAATCGCCGGATCGCTGCCCGGATACGAGTGAACGCCGACCCAAGACTGGGGAGAGCGCTGATTTTTTGTGTAGGTATAAACCGGAAGTCCCGTGTCCAAATCGGGATAGCCGGTTGACATTTCCTGACCGATAAACGGGCGATTCCATTTTGAATTCCGCATTTCCCTATCGAAATGCGAGTCGGTAACAAACGGCGAATCGGCATACCAGCCTTTGTAACTATGAATATCGTCGATGTCGCCGTCGTCGATTTTATTCGGCTCGATGACCTTTTCGTAAAGTTCCGGCTCGCGCTGATACGCTGACGAAACAACGGTCGGGCGCGTCGCGTCAAGCTCGCGCGTTTGTTTGACGACTTCGGAAAGTTGTCGCCATTTTTCGACGTTTTCGTTGTCGCGGAGCAGCATTTCGTTGCCGATTGTCCAAATCAAAACGCTCGGATGATTGCGGATTCTTCTGACGACATCGGCATTTTCCATCAGCCAATGCTCGAACAAATCTTTCGGCGTCGCGCCGATTTTGCCGACGAACGCCCACGGGCGAATGCCTTCGATGCTGACGCCCAGACCGATTTCGTCCGCCGCATCGAGCCACGCTTCGTTCCACGGCGTCGCGTGTGTGCGCGTTACGCGCTGGTTATTATCGCGCATCAATCGAATCAGTTTGCGCGGCAATTCCGCGTCCCACGGATTTTTGCCGTAAGGCAGATGATTCGCGCCGCGCAGCCAATACGGTTTGCCGTTCAAAAATAGTTTATTTCCTCTGGCTTCAAACGTGCGAAAACCGACGTTTTGCGCGAATTTATCCAGAATTTTTCCGTCGCTCGATTCAAGCGTAACTTCCAATCTATAAAGATTCGGGTCGGATGGCGTCCAGAGTTTCGGTTGTAGATTATTTATTTCGAGAATTGCAGTTGATTTATCGGAATTTAATTGAATTTTTTGCGGCTTCGTTTCGGCGAAAACTTTGTTTGTTTTAACATCAGTCCAACGCGCTTTAACATTCGCCGTTTGATTTCCGCCGAATGATTTTGCTTCGACGCTGACTTTCGCGCCCGTCAAAGTCGGCGCAAAATAAACGTCGTCTAATTTCGCCGCGCCGTGAATTGAAAGACGAACCGGCTGCCAGATGCCGTGCAAATCATACGCGCGATTGTCGTCAACCGGCGTCAGCGGTCCGAACATTCCTTTGCTCAAGCTCAAAACCTTTGAAGCCGTGAGATTTACCGTTACGGCTGTTCCCAATGAAACGGTCGAAACCGGGATTTTTTCCATCGAAACCCAAACGGCGAGCAGGTTTTTTCCAGGTTTCAATCGCGCGGTCAAATCATAAGCGAAACGGCTGAACATTCCCGTGTGATTGCCGAGTTCCGCGCCGTTTAAAAAGACTTTCGACCGCATCGCCACGCCGTCGAATTCGATAAATACGCGCTTGTCTTTCGGCAGTTTGTCGGCGTTAATGACGAGTTTATACCAGCCTTCTTCGGCTTTGTCAGTGTCGAAACCGAGCTTTTTCATTCGCGCCGTTTCGCTTTTCTTAAAATCTTCCGAATCGTCGAGCCACCAGCGAATCGGATTTAAAAATTGCGGAACGCCGACCGAAAAATCGTCTTTCGAGACGGCTGAAGATTCGATTTTCTCGCCGCTCTTTATCGCGTAATCGGGACGATAAAACCAGTTTCCCGTCAAATCGACGTTCGCGCCGTTTTGCAGTTTTCCCGCATCGAGCCTGATTTCGCCGTTCGAGATTTTTTGGGCGAAAAGATTTGTCGAAAATACGAAAAATAATAAACCGACAAATAAAAATACGTTTCGATAATTCATAAAATTAAACTCCGGCGACATCTATTTTTGCCGCCTCAAGTTGCGGCACGAGCAGGTGAATTACGCCGAGCGCGAACAAATACGCGACCGACGCGAGAAGGAAAACGGGCGTGTAGCTTCCCGTCGATTGCAGCAGCAGACCGACGGCGGACGCGACGAGCATTCCGCTGACCGCGCCGGCGAAACCGCCGATTCCGACGACCGAGCCGACGGCGCGGCGCGGAAAAGTATCGGAAACGAGCGTAAAGAGATTCGCCGAAAATCCCTGATGCGCCGCCGTCGCCAGACTTATCAGCGCGACCGCCGTCCACAAATTCGCCGCGTGAACCGCGAAATAAATCGGCACGACGCACAAAGCGCAGACGAGCATCGCCGTTTTGCGCCCCGCGTTAACCGTCCAGCCGCGCTTTATCAGCGCGGACGATAAATAACCGCCGCCGATTGAACCGAAATCCGCCGCGACATAAATGACAATCAGCGGCAATCCGATTTGGGTTAAAGTCAGCCCGTAATTTTCGTTCAAAAACTTCGGCAGCCAGAACAGAAAAAACCACCAAACCGGGTCGGTGAAAAATTTTCCGGCGGCAAAAGCCCACGTCTGCCGGTGCGGAATTAAACTCGCCCAGCGAATTTTCGTCGTCGGCTCGACCGCATCCGCTTGAATATAAGCGAGTTCCTGTTTTGAAAGTCGCGGATGTTCTTCCGGGCGGCGGTAAAGCCACAGCCAAAACGCGAGCCAGACGAAACCGAGCGCGCCGGTAAAAATAAACGCTTCGCGCCAGCCGTAAACGGCGGTAATCCAGGGAACCGCGAGCGGCGCGATGATTGCGCCGACGTTTGAACCCGAATTAAAAATTCCGGTGGCAAGGGCGCGTTCTTTTTTCGGAAACCATTCGGCGGTCGTCTTTACGGCGGCGGGAAAATTTCCGGCTTCGCCCAAGCCTAAAGCGAAACGCGCGACACCGAATCCGAAAGCCGAACGCGCAAAGGCGTGTCCCATCGCCGCCAGACTCCAGAAAACGATGGCGAACGAAAAACCTTTGCGCGTGCCGAGCCAATCCATCAATCGCCCGACGACCAGCAAGCCAATCGCATACGCGCCCGTAAAAGCGGTGGCGATAAATCCGTAATCGGATTCCGACCAGCCGAGTTCCTGCTGAAGAGGTTTGGCTAAAATGCCTAAAACCTGCCGGTCAACGTAGTTTATCGTCGTGGCGAAAAACAGCAGCGCGCAGATGACCCAACGAAAATTGCCGCCGCTCGACGCGGAATTTTCACTCAATGTTTCGGCAAACGCGCCGGTCGCGCTCGCCGCCGATTCTTCCGCGCCGGTTTCGGCTAAAGATTTTGCCCGATTCGATTCGTCAAAAGCATTTTCAACTGCCATTTTTCGCCCTCTTTTTTAATTTAAGAATTTACGCCCGAAGCCAGAAATCCGCCGTCAACCGCAATCGTTTGTCCGGTGATAAAACTCGCGGCGTCCGAAGACAAAAAAATCGCCGCGCCGACGATTTCTTCCGCTCGCCCGAAACGCTTCATCGGCGTTCGCATAATCAGTTCGCGCCCGCGCTCCGTTCCATTCAAAAGTTTTTCGTTCAACTCGGTCGGGAAAACGCCGGGAACGAGCGCGTTGACGTTGATTCCGTCTCGCGCCCATTCGCAGCCGAGACTTTTGGTGAGCGCCAAAACAGCGGCTTTCGACGCGCCGTAAGCGGCGA
>JALZOE010000219.1 GCA_030857325.1 Acidobacteriota bacterium | reverse complement strand
TTCGCATCGGACGAGCGTTTGAGAATTTATCTCAACAACACGCTCGATTTTACGACGCTCAAGGAAGACGCGGACGCATTTTCGGCGTTTATCAATAACGAAGCGACGGCGGCGCGCGAGATTCAGCAGGACAAGCCGGTAATGGTTATTCTGGGCAATCCGCCGTATTCGGGACATTCGGCGAACACGGGCAAATGGATAAACGATTTGCTGCGCGGCTCGGATTCGCTTAATGAAAAAGTTACCGATAATTATTTTACGGTTGACGGTCAACCTTTGGGCGAGAGAAATCCGAAATGGCTCAACGACGATTACGTTAAATTCATTCGCTTCGCGCAATGGCGAATCGACCAGACAGGCTACGGCATTCTGGCTTTTGTAACGAATCACGGTTATTTGGACAATCCGACATTTCGCGGAATGCGGCAGTCTTTAATGAAATCGTTTGATGAAATTTATATTTTAGATTTACACGGCAACTCGAAAAAGAAGGAACGCTCGCCGGACAATTCAAAAGATGAAAACGTTTTCGACATTCAGCAAGGCGTTTCGATTGGGATTTTCGTCAAAAAGCAAAAAAGTGTAAATCCTACCGAGGGCATTGAACCAACAAAGATTTTCCATAAACATCTTTACGGCGTTCGTGAAGTTTGGACGGAAAACGTCAATAACGAAAAGGAATTGACAGGCGGAAAATATCAATGGCTCTCGCAGAACGACGTTTCGACAACCGAATGGAAAGAGATTGAACCGAACAAGCCTTTTTATCTTTTCACGCCGCAGGATGAAACTTTGCGCGAAGAATATCAAAGCGGTTGGAAAATAACTGATATGATGCCGACGAATAATGTTGGCATTGTTACAAGTCGAGACGGTTTTGTTTTTGATTTTGAAGAAAAGGAACTTAGGAAAAGAATCAAAGATTTTACAGATATTTCAATAAGCGACGATGAAATTAGGAATAAATATCTTTCTAAAAGAGATAAATTGAATTTGAAAAAGACAAGAAAGGTTGTCATTGCAGATAAAGCAAATCTCAACAACTCTTTCATAAAATGTCTTTACCGTCCGTTTGACGTGCGAAATTTGTTTTATCACGAGGCAGTAATTGAACGTAGTCGTCGTGAAATTATGAACAATTTAATAGAAACAAATTTAGGTCTAATTACGAGGCGGCAAATGTTGCCGTCGCAACCTTGCACATATTTCTACGCAACAAATTATCCAATTGCTGACGGCGTAATTCGTTCTGATAATCGCGGCGGCGAATCTGTTTTTCCGCTTTACATTTATCCAACCGAAAAGCGCGGTTTGTTCGATGAAGAAACTTCCGTGAGACAGCCGAACTTTTCAGGTGAATTTCTCGGCGAACTTTACGCCAAAATGAAATCAAACTTTAAGCCGGAAATGATTAAAGATTTGCCGCGAAAAAGTAAACCGCATCTCGGTTCGCCGGATTCATTATCCTTTTCGTCGGAAGACATTTTTAATTACGCTTACGCCGTTTTTCATTCGCCGGCTTACCGCGCCCGCTACACCGAATTTCTCAAGATAGACTTTCCGCGCCTGCCGCTTACGTCAAACGTCAATCTGTTTCGTCAATTAGCCGCTTCGGGCGCGCGTCTTGTCCAATTACACCTTTTAGAAAAAGACATCGAACCGGACGCTGCTTTTCCCGAAAAAGGCTCGAACGAAGTCGAAACGGTAAAATACGAAAACGGCAAAGTCTGGATAAATAAAACGCAGTATTTCGACAATGTTCCCGAAAACGCCTGGCATTTTCACATCGGCGGTTATCAGGTTTTGCAAAAATGGCTCAAAGACCGCAAAGGCAGAACGCTCGTCTTTGATGATTTGGAACATTATGGAAAAGTCGTCTCGGCGCTGTCGCAAACCGTCGAATTGATGCGGAAGATTGACGAGACAATCGAAGAAAACGGCGGCTTTCCGATTGAATAACAGCTGAAGCGTTTCGTTTGCCAAAGCTATAAAAGATTAGCTGTTGATTTATGATAAAATCGGCGTCGAGGTGAAATTTATGCAGACGGTTCAGGAAATTTATTCAACGTCGATTCGTCCGCTCGGCGAGAGCGAGAAATTGCAGATTGCAACTTTAATTCTCGAAGAAATTACTCAAATCAGAAAAGAGAAACAAATTTCCGACAAAGAAAAAACGCTTGCCCGTCAAAGATTGCGGCAGTTTGCCGGAAGCGTCGGTAGCGGAAACGCGAATTCATCGGACAACGAACAAATTGATAAGGATTTGGCGCTCGAATATCTGAACGCGCACGAAAACGAAAGCTGATGCTGCTCGACACTTCCGGTTTGTATAGCTATTTCGACAAAGACGATGCGTTTCACGTCAGCGCGGTCGAGTATTTCGATGCGTCGGTTTCGAAATGTGAGAAATGCCGAATAAAATCAAGTAACGGAAAGAATTTAATTAAGCGTTTTTATTTACCAATCAAGGTTTTCCCATTCCTTTTGCCAGACTCGCCACAACCGCCGCTAATTCTACCGGCTCGACGGGTTTCGGGACGTGAACCTGAAACCCGGCGGTTAAAGACCGCACGCGGTCTTCGATACGGGCATACGCCGTCAGAGCTACCGCCGGAATCCGTCCGCCTTTTTCCGCCGGCAGCAAACGCACTTTACCGATTAACGTGTAACCGTCTTCTTCGGGCATTCCGATGTCGCTGACTAACACGTCGAAAACACCGCTTTTCAGCCTGTCGAGCGCTTCGGCGGCTGAACTCGTCGTCGTTACTTTCGACCCGCACATTTCAAGCATTTGCCTGAGCAGCGCGCGGGCGTCGGCTTCGTCGTCAACTATTAAAATTCTCAATCCGGTCAATTCCGGCGCGCAGTCGATTGATAAAAACTCTTTGGAAGCGGTCGGATGAACGCGCTTTTCCTTTTCCTTCGCCGCGCGGGGAACGGCGATTAGTCTCGGCAGTTTGACGACGAAACTCGTTCCCTTTTCTTCACCTTCGCTTTCCGCCCGGATAGTTCCGCCGTGCATCTCGACAAGCTGCCGGGCAATCGAAAGTCCCAGGCCGAGTCCGCCCTGCCTGCGCGTCGTCGTTTGGTCAGCCTGCCGGAAACGGTCGAAGACGTGCGGGATAAACTCGGAAGCAATGCCTTTTCCCGTATCGCTGACCGTAATCTCGACGTGCGAATTTATCTGTTCGAGCCTGATTTGCACGCGACCGCGTTTCTGCGTGAACTTAACGGCATTCGAGAGCAGATTCCAGAAAATCTGCTGCAGGCGGTCGGCGTCGCCTGAAATCGGTCCGGCTTTCGGGTCAATCAGCGTTTGCAGTCGAATCTCTTTTGCTTCGGCTGCGGGGCGAACCGCTTCGACAGACGATTCAATTACGGCTGCAAGTTCGATTGTATGAACACTCAGCCGGAGTCTTCCGGTGATGATACGGGAAATGTCGAGCAAATCGTCAATCAATTGTGATTGGGCGCGGGCGTTTCGCTCGACAGTTTCAAGCGCGCGGACGGACGCTTCCGTATCGAGCCTTCCGCTTCGCAAAAGACTCGACCAGCCGAGAATGGCGTTGAGCGGCGTGCGAAGCTCGTGAGAAACCGTCGCCAGAAATTCGTCCTTAATACGATTGGCTTCTTCGGCTTGCGCGCGCGCCGTCTGTTCCCGCTGCAAAAGCTGTTCGCGTTCGACTTCCACCTGCTTGCGCTCTGAAATATCGCGGGCAATGCCGATAAAAACGTGTCTGCCCCTTTTGTTATATTCTCCGAAGGAAAGTTCCAGCGGAAATTCGTGACCGTCGCGGTGAAGACCGGGAACTTCGACGTGTTCCCAATGCAGATGCCTTTTGCCGGTTTCGATATAGCGCCGTTGCCCGGCGGCGTGCAGCTCGCGCAAGTATTCCGGCATCAGCATAGACAGATTTTGACCAATCATCTGCTCAATTTCGTAACCGAAAATCCTCGTCGCCGCGCGGTTGATAAAAAGAATAATACTTTGCTCGTCAATGCTGATGATTGCGTCCGAAGCCGTCTCCGCAACAATCCGGTATTGCTCCTCGCTCTGCCGCAGGGCGTCTTCGATTCGCTTGCGCTCGATTCCGTTGGCGATTCCGTTTGAAACCGACGACATCGCCGCGAGCGTCGTTTCGGTTAGTCGATGTCTTGCGAAGACACACATAACGCCCACGAGACGATTTTCGACAATTAACGGATAACCGGCAAAGGCAATTATTCCTTCGCGCTTTGCCCATTCCTTATCGCTCACGCGCGGGTCGCTCGACACTTCGTTCGTCAGGTGCGGCACTCGCTCTTCGGCGATTAAGCCGATTTTGTATTTACCCAACGGTATCCGTGAATGAGCGCCGTCAAGATGCGTGTATATTCCGGCGCTCGCCTGTAATTCCAGAATGTTTTCGTCTTCATTAAACGTCCAGATACGGGCGAGGACGACATCCAGATGTTTAACTAAAATCTCCGCGCATTGTTTTAGTAAATTCCCCGGAGCGTCAACCCTGACCAGCGCGCGACCGATTTCCCCGTTTAAGGCTTCGAGACGAGAACGTTCAAGCAGCATCTCCTCGGCTTGTTTGCTTCGGGTTTCGTCGCGCGCTATTTTCGCATATCCGCAAAGAGTTCCTTTCCCGTCTCTTAATGCGGTAGTTACGTCGTTTGCGAAAAATCGTGAACCGTCTTTACGCAGATGCCAGCGCGTATCATCCGCGCGATTTTTCGTTCGGGCTGTCTCAAATTCCTTTTCGGGAATATTTTGCGCTCTGTCTTCGGGCGTAAAAATAATCTCGCCGGATTTTCCGATGACTTCATCTCCGGTATATCCAAAGATGCGTTCAGCCCCTTTATTCCAGCTCAGAATAATTCCCTGCGCGTCAAGATGCAGGATAGCAAAATCCTTAATTTCCCCGACCAGCGCCTTGTAAGGCGTATCACCAAATAATTCTTCCAGTATTTCCTTTTTGCTCATTGAAATTAACGATTCCTTTTGATTAAAGATTATATCTAACCACAAGAGTTTCCAGACGAGCAAAGATGAATCGGTTTTACCGTCAATGAAAATGAAATTTTGTTATGAACGGAAAAACTTCTTATAATCAAAGTTACTAAAATTTCTCCGGCGACCCGCGACGACAAATTATGGAGCAGAAAAAACCGCGCGAAACTTTTGAATCTCCGGCAGGTTCAATCGAAAAATTTTTATCCGACTATCGAGCCGGGATTGAAAAGTCCGCGCCTCCGCTCTCTTCGGAGATTTTACTGTCGTCTTTCGGCGGCAATCTTACGAG
>JALZOE010000218.1 GCA_030857325.1 Acidobacteriota bacterium | reverse complement strand
AATCTTTTCTGTCTCAAAGCGAATTTTCTCTTTCGGCGCGAACAAAACGCACGGGTCGAGATTTCCCTGCAAAACTTTCCGCCCGCCGATTTGGTCTTTGACCGCGCCGATGTCTTTCGTCCAATCGACGCCCAAAACATCGCATTTCAAATCAGCCAGACTTTGCATATTGCCGACGCCTTTGGCGAAAACAATCACCGGAACGCCGTTTGTCTCAAGGCGGTCGCAAATATATTTCAAATACCTTAAGGAAAATTCTTCAAAATCCGACGGCGATAAATTCCCTGCCCAGGTGTCGAAAATTTGCACGGCGTCGCAGCCGGCGCGGATTTTCGCATTCAGATATTCTACTACCGAATCGGCGAGTTTTTGCAGTAATTTATGCGCCGTGTCCGGTTCGCGGTAAATCAAACTTTTGATAATCTCAAAATTTTTCGACCCCTTGCCTTCGACCATATATGTCGCCAAAGTCCACGGCGCGCCGGAAAAACCGATGAGCGGAACGCGCCCGGCGAGTTTTTCCTTGGTCATTTTTATCGCCTGCATCACGTAATCGAGCCGTTCGACGGCGTTTTCCGTTCGGAGCGAATCGATGTCCGCCGCGCTTCGCAAAGGATTATCAAAAACAGGTCCGCGCGATTCGATAATCTCTAAATCCATTCCCATCGCTTCGGGAATCACCAGAATATCGGAAAACAAAATCGCCGCGTCAACGCCGATAATGTCAATCGGCTGAACGGTTACTTCGCTCGCCAATTCGGGCGTTTTGCACAGGGTTAAAAAATCTGTTTTCTCACGAATCGCGCGATATTCCGGCAGATAACGCCCGGCTTGCCGCATAATCCAAATCGGCGTCCGCTCGGTTTGCTCGCCGCGACACGCTCTTAAAAATAAAAAATCTTTGTTCAAATTTCCTTCCTCAATAGAAGTTACGCAGTCGGATAAATGATTCGAGATTAAAAAACATTCTCTGTTTGATAGTCAATAGTTGACAGCAAACAGTTAATAGCCGCGCGTTTGTATTATTCACTGTTCACTTTTAACTGTTCACTCACCTTTCAGTTATTTCTGTTTCAACTGCGTAACTTCTACTCAAATAACTCGTTAATCCGGTTGCGAAATCTTTTGCAATCGGTTTTGCGGAAATAAAATCGACGCGCAGATTGTTTTCTTCAACGCATTGCGCCGTTGTTTGTCCAATTACCGCGATTTTTATTTCGCCCTGCGAAATACTCTCAAAGGTTTTCAAGAAATTTTCTACTCCCGAAGGACTAAAAAAACAAATCGCATCGATTTTTCCGCTCTCAAACTTTTCTTTAATACCGATAATCTTTTTTTCGGCGATTTCAATTTCCGTTGTTTGATAAACAATCGTTTCAAAAACTTCGGCAATATTTTCGAGCTTTTCGGGAATAACGCGCAGACTGCGATTGCCGCGCGGAAAAAGAAATTTTTTACTTTGCAGTTCTTTTTCCGGTATCGATTTCAGAAGTTCTTCGGCGGTTGTCGCATATTCGCTAAAAAAAGTTTCGTAATCCGATTTTTTCAGTAAATCGTTGCTCCGTTTTCCCAACACGTAAAACTTCCCGTTAAAATGTTTTTCTGTTTCTTTTAATTTCGCTGAAACGATTTCCGCCGCTTTTGAACTCGTAATAAATATTCCGTCGAAAGTTTCGATTTCGGCAAGAAAATTTTCGAGTTCCGACAAATTCGCCAGCGGCTCGGTTTTAATCACGGGAAAATTCGTAACCGAAAATCCCTGCTCGATTAAAATCGAGGTAAAAACGTCTTTTTCACGAATAACAAGAATTTCCGACATTTCAAATAACCGTTTCGGGCGTGTTCTCGACGACGTTTCTGGTAAATTCGAGTAGCCGATTTGCGCCTTTTTCAATCATTCTTTTTCCCAATTCGCGTCCCAATCGAAAAGCGTCGGCGCGATTTCCGCGAATCGATTCGCGTAGCGCAACTTCGCCGTCGAGACTTCCCGTAAAACCCGACAGATAGATTTCGTCCGCTTCTAAAACCGCAAAACCGCCAATCGGAACTTGACAGCCGCCTTCGAGCGAGCGCAAAAAACTTCTTTCGGCGGTAATGCAATCCCAACTGTCTCTGTTATTTACCGGCGCGAGCAACTCTTCAATTTCCGCGTCGTTTTCTCTTATTTCAATTCCGATAACGCCTTGCGCGACGGCGGGCAGCATAATTTCCGTCGGAACGATTTGTTTGATATATGAATCAAGTTTTAAACGGTGAACTCCAGCAAAAGCTAAAATCATCGCGTCCAAATCGGATTCTTCAAACTTTTTTATTCTCGTCGGCACGTTGCCGCGAATTTCAAAAATCTGCAAATCTCTCCTGTAATTTAAAAGCTGACTGCGGCGGCGAAGGCTTCCCGTTGCGACTTTGGCATTTAAAGGCAAATCGTCGAGCGACGAGAAATTTTTCGCAATAAGCGCGTCATTCGGCGTTTCTCGTGTCGTTACAGCGCCGATTTTCAAATTGTCCGGCAAAGTCGTCGGCAAATCCTTTAAGCTGTGAATCGCCAAATCAATCGTTCCGGCAATTAATTCTTCTTCTATCTGCTTGGTAAATAGACCTTTATCGCCGATTTTCGAGAGCGCCGTGTCGAGAACCGCATCGCCGACGGTTTCGATGATTTTTACTTTAAAGGCGACGGCGGGAAAAGCGATTTTCAATTGTCCGACGACGAAATGCGCCTGCCACAAAGCCAGACGACTGCCGCGCGTGCCGATGACGATTTTATCCTTCAACGCTTAATTCTCCGTCGAAAGACACATTTTTCATCGAAAGCAGATGATTGACTAAATCCAGATGCTCGCTTAACTCGGACTTTACGTCCTTTTGCCGCGCCATTTTGTGAAAGCGTGAAGCGTTGTCGCTTAAAAACCGCTTGACGCGCTTTATTTCATCGACGGTTTCAATATTCTGTTTCCCGCTCGCGCGACACGCCGCCGGAAGCAGCGGCAGAGAATAATACCAGACGAGAAAATCGCCCATTTCGCGATAAATAATTTTTTTAACCTGCGGCAATTCCTGTAATCTTTTCGCGTGGTTGCGGTCGATAACCTTGTTTAAATCGTCGATGTTTTTGAGCGTTACAAATTCGTTTTCTTCCGTGTCGGGCGCAATATCGCGCGGCATCGCAATATCAATCAATAATATTTGACGATTCTGCGCGTCGAAATCTTCCTTGTTTAGAATATGCTCGGTCGCGCCCGTCGAACTGATAACGATGTCGGCTTCGTTAAGACGTTCGCGGAACGTTTCAAAATCAAGTGTTTCACTTTCAAACTTATTTGATTTATGCAAATCGGCGAGAAAATCTTCGCCGCGCCCGCGCGTGCGGTTTGTAACCAGAATTTTTCCGACGCGCTTTTTCAAAAGACATTCGGCGGTCAATTGCGCCGTTTCGCCCGCGCCGATAATCAGAACGGTTTTCTCGCTGAGCGAGCCGAAAGTTTCGCGCGCCAATTCGACGGCGGCGAGACTTATCGAAATCGCGCCTTTGTGAATCGAAGTTTCGAGATACGTTTTTTTGCCGATTTTAAAGGCGCGCTGCAAAAGCTGGTTGAGAATTTTGCCGGTAAAGCCGTTATCTTTGGCAATCGAATAAGCGTCGCGAACCTGTTGCAAAATCTGCGTGTCGCCGACAATTTTTGAATCAATGCTCGTTGCGACTTTGAAAAGCTGGAGACAGGCGGCGCACGAAATACTCGAAAAGAAATCTTCGCGGGAAACATCGCCGGAAGCGTTTTTGAAATTTATCAAAAGGTCTTTGTAATATTCGATGTCAACTTGAGCCGACGGATGAACGCCGTAAATTTCCGTTCGGTTACAGGTGGACACGACGACGCATTCGGCGAGCGTTTCTTTTAATTTCACCAGCAGCGCGGCGGTTTCTCTTTCGTGAACATACAACCTTTCCCGCACTTCAATCGAAGCGGTTCGATGATTTACGCCGAACGCGAAAAGCACTGCCTGGTTGTTTGCCTGTTCTGAATTGGTGTCCAAAATATCCTGAATTACTTTCGTTAATAAAATGAAAATCAGCCGTAAAATTACAGTTAATCTAATTTACTTAGAGTTTATATAAACATCGGTTGAAAATCTATCGGCGGTTTAATAACAATTGCTAATAATATTATCAAAAACTTTGCCAAATCAAATCGATGCGTTTGCTAAAAACTAGAATTAGAGCAATTTAAACTTTGTCGTTGTCAGATACAAGCACGAACAATATAATCAAATTACCGGGAACGAAATTTGATAATTTACTAACAAAAGGAATTTTCTATGATATACAGACAACTGGGGAGCAGCGACTTGCAGGTTTCGGAAATCAGTCTGGGTTCGTGGCTGACTTATTCGGGCGGCGTCAAACGCGAAAAGGCGGAAGCGTGCGTCCGCAAGGCGTTTGAAGTCGGCATAAACTTTATCGATACGGCGAACGCTTACGGCAAAGGCGCGGCGGAAACTTTTCTCGGCGAAGTTTTGCAGAATAATCCGCGCGATTCTTATATCTTGGCAACGAAACTTTATTTTCCGATGACCGAAGAAGATTCGGGCTTGTCGCGCGTTCAGATTCATAAACAGTTGAACGATTCGCTTTTAAGACTGAAAACCGATTACGTTGACCTTTATCAATGTCATCGCTACGACGAAGACACGCCGCTCGAAGAAACGATGATTGCCTTATCCGAAGTCGTGCAGGAAGGCAAGGCGCGCTATATCGGTTTCAGCGAATGGAACGCCGAACAAATCAAAGCCGCCGTCGAGATGACCGGAATGGAAAAATTCGTTTCGAGCCAGCCGCAGTATTCGATGTTGTGGCGCGAGCCGGAAACGGAAGTTTTTCCAATTTGTGCGGCAAACGGCATCGGTCAAATCGTCTGGTCGCCGCTCGGTCAAGGCGTTTTGACCGGGAAATATAAAGCCGGTCAAGACGTTCCGCAAGATTCGCGGGCGGCAAACGACAAGATGAACGTCTTTATCGACAGATTGCTGACGCCGGAAATACTTGAAGCCGTCGAAAAACTCAAACCCGTTGCGTCGGCTGAAAATCTCTCGATGGCGCAAATGGCTTTAGCCTGGGTTCTGCGCGACGAGCGCGTTTCGTCGGCAATTATCGGCGCGACAAAACCGGAACAAGTCGCCGACAACGCGGCGGCTTCGGGCGTCAAATTGTCGGAAGAAACTCTAGCGGCGATTGATAAAACTTTGCAGTTTCAAAACGCTTCATAGCAGGTAAGTATTTAGCCACAGAGGACACGGGGAAAACAG
>JALZOE010000217.1 GCA_030857325.1 Acidobacteriota bacterium | reverse complement strand
ATAAAAACGCCGCGTTCCTCGTTCGCGCCCCAGACGCGTCCGACTGCCGCGACATACGCGATGTCGGGATTTTTCGGATGAACGATGATTTTTGAAATCGTGTTCGTGTCTTTCAAACCGAGATGTTTCCAGTTTTTGCCGCCGTCGGTCGATTTGTAAATGCCGTCGCCGAACGAAACCGAATTGCGCGTGTTTGATTCGCCCGTGCCGACCCAAATCACGTCGGGATTTCCGGGTTCGAGCGCGATGTCGCCGACCGAAATCGTATTCTGCCGGTCGAAAATCGGCGTCCAGTTCATTCCGCCGTTCGTTGTCTTGAAGATTCCGCCCGAACCTGTCGCCACATAAACGATATTCGGGTCGCCCGGAACGCCTTCGACATCGGCGACGCGCCCGCCCATATTCGCCGGACCGATGCTGCGCCACGCCAGATTTGCGGCGGCGGACGTTTCGGTCAGCTTTTCGGCAGATTTTTCCGGCGTTTTCCGTTCGTCCGTTTTGTTCTGCGCCGATATGGAAACGATATTCAGACACAAGCTAAGAAAAGCCAGCAATAAGCCGACTTTTATTTCGATTTTTCGGTTTTTCATTAGATTTTTAAGAATTGATTAAATTTATTAAAGTTTTCGGCGGTTTTTACACGTCCAAAACCTTTACCGGTTTATCTGTTAATTTTGGCAAGCAAAATTTCGGCGGCAGCCGAATCGAGTTCTTTTATAATTTTATATTGCTCTAACGCCGCTTCTTTGTTACCGATTAACAGATAACTATTGGCTAAACTCATTAAAGCCGACACTGAGTTCGGCGTAAGATTAACGTAGGTTTGACTTGCCCTTACCGCTTTCTCCTTTTGACCTGCCGCCGTCGCCGCGCTTGCCAGCGAAGCGAATCCCTGCGCGTAGTTCGGGTTTGATTCGGTTAAAAATTCCAGCGCGGAGACGGCTTCTTCGTAGCGTCTCAGACTGGTGAAAGCATACGCTAAATTGATATGCGCCTTAGTATTACGAACATCGAGCGCAATAGCCTTTTGAAATTCGAGAATCGATTCCTCGAATTTTCTCAACTGCGTCAGCGCAAACCCCAGATTGTTGTGCGCCATCGAAGATTCGGGATAAAGAGCGATTTCCTTTTGCGCCGTCGCCGAGGCGTCTTCGTATCTGCCGAGTTCCAGATACATCCAGCTTAAATTAGTGCGCGCGCCGCGTCTTGTTGGGTCTGTTTCGATTACTTTTTCAAAAACTTTCGCGGCTTCGGCATATTTTCTCTCCCGGATTAAGTCGCAGCCTTCGCAAAACAGTTTTGTCGCAGCGGCGTTTTGCGGCGTGTTTTGAGCGGAAACGGTAAAATTACTTCCCGCAAAAAGCACCGGAAAAAGAGAGAACATCGTAACTAAAATGAAATGACAGGACTTTTTATGCAGCGCCATTGCTTTTACCTCAGGTGTCGGCAGTTTTCTCGCACTCTATCACTATCAAACGTAATTAGCAAGAAATTTCGTTTGTTTGGCTTAGAACCGTTTTTGCTTTTACCACAGTTTCAATCGCGTCTTCGACCTTCTCAGCCAACGCCGTGAGATGCCCCATTTTGCGCCCGCCTCTGGCTTCGGCTTTGCCGTAAAGATGCAGCTTGACATCGGGAAATTTCAAGGCTTCGGCAAAATCAGGCGTGCTGGCTTCCCATAAATCTCCCAAAAGATTCGCCATCGCGCAGGACTTGTAAAATTCGGTCGCGCCCAAATTAAAACCGCAGACGGCGCGCAATTGCTGCTCGAATTGCGACGTTATGCAAGCGTCAACGGTCAAATGTCCCGAATTATGCGGGCGCGGCGCGAGTTCGTTGACAAGTAAATTTCCGGTTTTAGATAAGAAAAATTCGACGCATAAAACGCCGACGACATCGAGTTTTTCTAAAATTTCCCGCGTAATAGTAACTGCTTCTTTTTCAATTTTCGGCGAAACAAACGCGGGCGCGAAGGAAACGTCCAAAATACTGTTTTTGTGAGCGTTTTCAATCACGCCATAGTGCGCGAAATTACCGCGCAAATCTCTGGCGGCGACGACGGAAACTTCTTTTTCAAATTCGACGAACGCTTCGAGAACGGCTTCCTGCCGCTCGATTTCCGCAAAGGCTTTTTCGCAGTTTTCGATTGATTTTATTCTTGACTGACCCTTGCCGTCGTAACCGAAACCGGCGGTTTTTAAAACGCACGGAACACCGATTTCCGCAACTGATTTTTGCAGTTCTTCCAACGTCTTAATGTGGCGAAAAGCGGCGATGGGAAATCCGTTTTGCGCCAGAAAATTCTTTTCTCTTAAACGATTTTGCGCGATGTGCAGAACCTCGCCGCGCGGTCGGACGGGCGCAAACTTTTCTGCCGCTTCAACCGTCGCAAACGGCACGTTTTCAAATTCAAAAGTGATAACATCGACGTTTCGCGCAAAATCCCGAACCGCGTCCAAATCTTCGTATTCGGCATTGATTTCCGTATCGGCGACTTGTCCGGTCGGCGTGTCCGATTCGGGCGAAAACGTGTGAACGCGATAACCCATTCGTCGGGCGGCAATGGCGAACATTCGCCCCAACTGCCCGCTGCCGAGAACGCCGATTGTCGAATTTGGAAGAATTGGTTTCAAAATAATTTTGTTTCCAGAACGGTTTGGGTTTGTTCTTCTCTAAATTCTCGCAATTTTTCGCGCAAATCTTTTCGCGTGTTCGACAAAATCGCAACGGCAAGAAGCGCCGCGTTCGTCGCGCCCGCGCCTCCGATTGCCATCGTGCCGACGGGAATTCCGGCTGGCATCTGGACGATTGAAAGCAGCGAATCCATTCCCGATAAGGCTTTGCTTTGGACGGGAACGCCGAGAACTGGAACAAGAGTTTGCGCCGCGCACATTCCCGGCAGATGAGCCGCGCCGCCCGCGCCCGCGATGATTACTTCGACGCCGCGCGATTCGGCGGATTTGGCAAACTCGACGAGCAAATCCGGCGTGCGATGCGCCGAAACGATTTTGCATTCGTGCGCGACGCCGAATTGCGTCAAAATATCGGCGGCATTTTGCATCGTTTCCCAATCGGACGCGCTGCCCATTATTATCGCCGCCAAAGGCGTCTCGATTTTGGATTTTGGATTTTGGATTTTGGATTTTGTTACCATCAGCTCTACTTTATCCGGTCTTTCAGCCAATTTTCAAAGTCTTTGTTCAAATTCGTCATTAATTTCTCTGTAGTCTTCTGTTTCAAATGTCCTTTTTATGAAATATACATTACTGGTTACTGTCTATTTGCAGATGAAAATTACCTTTTTTCATCTAAGAGCTAGTCTGAAAAGTCTCAAGCCAGCCTTCTGACTAAAATTCTAATCATCGAAAGATATAACATCGCTCCGGCTGCTTTCCGCCGGCTTTTCGTATTTTCGCGCCAATCGCCGCGATTGAATAAACCAACCGAGAACGTGCGTTCGACCAGCCAAATCGAAAATGCAAAATTCAAAATTCAAAAAGTTCGCCGGTTAAAGTTTTATGCCGAACCGCAAGCCATTTTTTAATTTTGCATTTTTAATTTTTGATTTTGCATTACGAGCGAAACGCCGATTCCCATTAAAATATAAAACACCGCCGCCACTTCGCCGTCGCCGAGACTGTAATTGACCAGACTGCTGACGACGAACCCGACCAGCGCGCCGAAACAGCCGAGCAGAATGCCTTGAATTTGCCAATCAGACGATTTTAGATTTCGGATTTCGGATTTCGGATTTGATATTCGGTCTTCGGTTTTTGGTCTTTGGTCTTCGGTTTCATAATCTTGAACTTCAGACTTTAAACTTTGAACTTTGAACCTTGAACTTTTTAAAAGCATTTGTCCGTAAATCCACAAAATCCAGAGCCACAAAGCGAGCGCGGGCAGACCGCGTTCGACCAGCAATTGCAGCGGCGTCGAGTGAAAATGGCTCATCGGCAGTTTGCCGTCGTCAAACAAACGCCATTCTTTGGCAAAGCGTTTGGTCGAATCCATTCCGATGCCGAGCAGAAAATTTCGAGCGTCGCGCGTCCACAAATCGAAGCCTTCGCGGTAAACGGTCTGACGGTAATTTGCCGATTTGTCGGCTTGATTATAAACGGCGACTTCGCGGGTTTGCTGTAGAAAGAAAACTCCGATTAGAACGAGCGGCAAACCGATTGCCGCGAGCGTCAAAAGCATTTTGCGATTGCCGTAAACTAAAACCATCGCCGCCGCCGACGCGAGAAACGCGGCTTGCGCGGCGCGCGTAAAGGTCAGTAAAAAAGCGAACATCATTCCGGCGAGACATAACGCCAAAAGCGCGCCGGTTTTTGAACGCCTGCGGTCGAGCGCGATAAACAGACCGAGAACGAGCGAGGCAATCATCTGCAAAACTTCGGCGTAAGTGATAATTTGGCTGTAGAATCCCGAATATCGCCAATTGCGGTTATGTTTCCATTTTTTAATTCCGAGCTTTTCAAGCGCGCCTCCGCCCGTTTGCAAATCGGCGCGCCGCACCTTAATCGTAAAATATTCGGGCTGGCGAAAAAATTCAAGATACGTCGTTTCGTTTTTTTCGATTTCCGCAACTAATTCGTTAGGCGTTCTGATGCGCCTGCCTTCGACTTCGACAATCGTGTCGCCGTCCACCAAAGGAATCGTTTTCTGCGCGCCGAAAGTGTCGAGAGCGCGCAGATTTCTGCCTTTCGCGCCGAGATACGTGTCGTGGTCGAAATGGACGCCTCTGGCAAGAACGCTTTCCGGCGTTACGCCGTAAATTTCCACGCCGCGCCCGTAGATTCTTTGAATCGGCGCCCAGACGACGCTTGCCATACACGAAAAGATGAGCGCAAACGCCAGAAATTTAACGGCGCGAACGTTTCGCAGATTACCCGCGACAAAATAAAAAATCAGAAAAAGCAGCGCGTTCCGCAGCTTGTCAATCGAATATTCGGGCGCGTAAGAGAAAATCGAGGTAATGACAGACCAGCCGAAAAACGCCCAGAGCGCGATGTCGAGCGGCGTGCGGACAATGCGCGGGCGCGGCTTTACAAAAAAGCGAGCGAGCCACGCCGCCGTTCCCAAAAGCCACGCCGTCTGCGTCGCCGCGATGGAATGCGGCGCGGACAAAATCATCAAAATCAAAAAAACAAAAGCGACGCGTTCAAGCCAAGCCGCCGATTAGTTTTCCGGTTCAATTCCGGCGATTTCATCAACCCAATCGAGAAATTTACGCATAAGAAGCACTTTAGTCGGAGCGCGGACATCCTGTCCGCACAGATTACCGGGAGGCAATCTAAAAGACGTGTA
>JALZOE010000021.1 GCA_030857325.1 Acidobacteriota bacterium | reverse complement strand
CCGTCGCCGCTTTGACCGCCGCCACGTCGCCGCGCACAATCGCTGTTACAAAACCCGCGCCGATTTTTTCGTAACCGACGAGCTGGACGTTCGCCGCTTTGACCATCGCGTCCGCCGCTTCAATCATCGCCACAAGTCCTTTACATTCAACCATTCCTAACGCTTCCTGCATTCGTTTTTTCTCCTCAAAAATTATTCTAAACGATTCCCTGATAAATTTCGTCAACCGTCAAATCACAGTCAAGCGATTCGATTTTCAAACTCTCGCCTTCGACGTATTCGCTTTGAAACCAAAATTTCTCGTTGTGTTTAGCGTAAAGCGTAACAAATTTTTTGACCTGCGAAACCAACAAATACTCGCGCAAACTGTCGATTGATTTGTATGCTCTGAATTTTTCTTCACGGTCGAAATTTTCTGTCGAAGGCGAAAGCACCTCAACGATTAAAGTCGGATTTACCAGAAGACGCTGGTTTCCCAGTTCTTCATAAATCGGTTTTTCGCATAAAGCCGAAATGTCGCCGTAACGATACGGCAGCATTGTCGGAACTTTGATTTGCACTTCGGAATTAAAGACCAGACAGCCTTTTGACTCAATTTGATTTCCCAACAATCTGCCGATTCTGTTTCCTAAAAGCGAATGTTCCGGGCTTCCGCCACTCATCTCAACGACTTCGCCGTCAAAATACTCATAACGACCTTCGGCGTTGTAATCAAATTCCAGATATTCTTCCAAAGTCATTTGCCGACTTGTAATAGGAATTGCGGACATAGCTTTTTACCCGATATTCGCGGCTTGCGCCAGCAGTTCAATCAATTCTTCGCGCGTGAAGGAAATTTTTGCGCCGTTCGAGTTTGGCTCAATCGGGGAATTTCCGTCAAGTCCGCAGGTGATTTTCGCTTCGTGCAGATAGCCGCACGATTGACAGCGCGCTTCTTTCGTTAAATATCCGGCTCGTTCGCGGATGTTGATAAGTTTTTCAATCGCGTCGTTCGGCAGATTGTTTGCGCCGCCCAAAGCGCGCGCGAGAATCGCGATTTTCGCTGTATGTTCCAGCGTTTCAAGGCGGTCGAAGGCTTGCCACAAATCCGCGCCGTAAGCGACCGCGCCGTGATTCGCCATCAGAAGCGCGTTGTGATGTTCGACGAACGGCTTCATCGAATCGGTTAATTCATTGGTCGAAGGCGTTCCGTAATCGGTCAGCGGGACGCAGCCCAAAGTTAAGATAACTTCGGACAAAATCGGCGCTTCAATCGCTAGACCCGCAACCGAAAACGCCGTTCCGTGCGGCGGATGGGCGTGGCAGACGGCGTTAATGTCGGGGCGCATTTTGTAAATCAAAAGATGCATCGCCAATTCGGACGACGCCTTTTTGTCGTTCAAAGGCTTGCCGTCCAAATCCGTAATTGCCAGACCATCTTCGCTCATCCGACCTTTGGAAACCTGCGTCGGCGTCGCCAAAATTCGATTTTCGTCAAGCCGGATGCTGAGGTTGCCGTCCGACGAAACGACGTAACTCCGCTCGTAAAGCAATTTTCCGATTTCGATTATTAATTTTCGCGCCTTGAGTTCGTCCATAAAAAAGAAACCACAGATTAACACAATCCGCACGCTTTGGAAAAATTCCGAACGGCGTTCGTTTTGGTTAATCTGTGGTTGGCGTTTATTTTTGGTTTACCTTGTTGGTTTACCTTGTTACCTGCGATAGCTTCTGACAGGCGCGGTCGGCGGCATCGGCGGCATCGGCGGCGGCGGAACTAAATTATCGAGCGAATCGCCGTCAATCGTGGCTTCGATGTTTTTAACTCGCTTAATTTTCCCGCTTTCGTCCATCTCAAAAGTCGCCGAAAAGTTGTCGTAATTTATTTGCGATTCGGCTTTGAGCCGCGCGTTTTCTTCTCTTAAACGCTGGTTTTCCAATTTCATCGTTCGATGATACTCGTGGTGTCTTCTCGAACGATTATTAAATTGAAAACTTGGCGCGGCGACCGTTACGAAAAAACTCGCTATAAAAAGTCCGACCGCAAAGGTCAGGAAAAACGGAACAATTTTTTTTAAAAATCCTTTACTGCACATATAATCACCCCTTAGTTTTTTAATACTGAAAATCACTGCTAAAAGTTCAAACTTTAACTTTCTCTCGTTTAACGGTTCGTAATTTATCCGAATCCGATTTCACATTTCCGCCGTTTGAATTGCTCGGCTGCGCTAAAAAGTATGAAAGACTTTCCAGCGAAATCGTCAAATCGACGGTTTTTAATTTGACGCCTTTTTCAACGCGCAGCGGCGTCGGCGCAAAATTCATCACGGCTTTAATTCCAGCCTTCGACACCAATTCCAAAACGCTTTGCGCGAACGGCGCGGGAACGGCGATAACCGCAACATCTATCTTATCTCTTTCGGCAATGTCCGCAAAGTTTTTTATATCGAAAATGTTTACGTCGCCGACTTTCTGCCCGATTTTCTCCAAATCGGCGTCGAAAAGTCCGGCGACCGAAAAATTCGTCTGCGTGAAACCGTAATAATTCGCGAGCGCCGTTCCTAATCTTCCCGCGCCGATAATCGCTACGCGATGCTCTTTTTCCAACCCTAAAATTTTCGTCAACTGGTCGCGCAGCTCGTCAATATAATAACCGACGCCGCGCACGCCGAATTCGCCGAAATACGCCAAATCCTTACGAATCTGCGCCGAATTCAAATGAAACCGTTTTGCCAGACCGTCGCTCGACACGGTTTTCACGTTTTCGGCGGCAAGCTCGTTCAGGCAGCGCAGATAAACGCTCAGGCGATTGGTTGTCAGTTCGGATATTTTTTCGGACTTCATTTTCGGAATTGATTATAAACCTAATTTTCGCATTTGTGAAAAACTTCGCCTGCCTTAAAGATGTCTGAATCGTTTTTTATCGTTGCCCTTAAAATAAATATCTACTACAATTTATGTTTCAAGTGTGAAACAATATGATTGCATTTCTGTCTGGAAAACTACTGGAAAAAGAAGCGAATCTGGTAATAATAAACGTCGGCGGCGTCGGTTACGAGGTCGTGATTCCGCTTTCGACCTTTTATGATTTGGGTGAAATCGGCGAAGATGTTTCCCTGCGGATTTATACGTATGTCCGCGAAGACACGCTTCAGCTTTTCGGCTTCAAAACCGTCCGCGAGCGCGAATTGTTTTTGCTGCTTATTTCCGTCTCCGGCATCGGTCCGAAATCGGCGATTACCGCGCTGTCGGGAATGAGCGCCGACGAAATTATCGGCGCAATCAGGCAAAATAATCTGGCGCGCCTTAATTCAATTCCGGGCGTCGGGCGCAAAACCGCCGAAAGATTGGTTATCGAGCTGCGCGACAAAATCGCCAAACTTTCCGCCGTCTCCGCCGAAGAAATGAAAGCCGAAGGCATCGCGCCGCAAACTTCCGGCGACGAAGTTTACGACGACGCTATCTCCGCGCTCGTCAATTTGGGTTATCACAGCGCCGCCGCCGAAAAAGCCTTGCAGCAAGCTATGAAGGAAGGCACGGAAATGAGCGTGCAGAAATTACTGCGGCGCAGTTTGCAGCTTTTGGCGAAGGGCTAATCTATTAAATCCAAATTTCATATTTCAGATTCCAAATTATTACGTCTTTTGCCAAAGAAAACCATATGTGTTTTGAATAGTTTTACGAATTGGAATTTGAAACTTAAAGTTTGAAATTTGAAATTTAAAATGAGCGAAGATTTTGAAAACAACGACAACCGCGACGGAAACGCTTTTGACGAAGAAAAACAACTTGAGCTTTCCTTACGCCCGACGAAGCTCGGCGAGTATATCGGGCAGAAAAAGGTCAAGGACAATTTGAGAATTTATATGAAAGCCGCGCTCAAACGCCGCGAGGCGCTCGACCACGTTTTATTGTTCGGTCCGCCGGGCGTCGGCAAAACCACGCTTTCCAACATCGTCGCCAACGAAATGGGCGCGGAACTCAAAACCACAGCCGGACCGATTATCGACAAAGCCGGAGATTTGGCGGCAATTTTAACGAATTTAAGCGAAGGCGACGTTTTGTTTATCGACGAAATTCACCGCTTAAATCCGGCAATCGAAGAAGTTCTCTATCCGGCGATGGAAGATTTCAATCTCGATTTGATGATTGGGCAAGGCACGGCGGCGCGTTCGATAAAGCTGGAATTGCCGAAATTTACGCTCGTCGGCGCGACAACTCGTCCCGGAATGATTACCGCGCCGCTGCGCGGTCGTTTCGGCATCGTCTTTCACCTTGATTTCTACAATATTGAAGATTTAAAAACGATTATCTCGCGCTCGGCTGATATTTTACACGTCGAAATCGAAGACACGGGAGCGACCGAAATTGCCCGCCGCTCGCGCGGAACGCCGCGTATCGCCAACCGGCTTCTGCGCCGCGTCCGCGATTACGCCGAAGTCGATTACGACGGTCGAATCACCGAAGCGGTTGCAATGGACGCGCTTAACCGAATGGAAGTAGATACTTACGGACTCGATGAAGTCGATAGAAAACTGCTTTTAACCATTATCGAGAAGTTTGACGGCGGTCCGGTCGGTCTGGGAACGATTTCCGCTTCGATTCACGAGGAAAAAGATTCGATTGAAGAAATCATCGAACCTTACCTGATTCAAACCGGATTCCTCAACCGCACGCCGCGCGGTCGAATGGCGACGCGTCTGGCGTATGAACATTTCGGACTCGAAAATTTATTAAAGAGACCGGACGCGCCCGGATTATTCGGTTAAATAATTTAAGGCGAAACTAAAACAAAAAATAAGGAAGCGACGAATGCTTATCGCTTCCTTTTTCTATTTTTCGACCTTCCCGAAACAGATTTTAAGAATCTATTTCGCCGATTGCGTCAACCTCTTCGGTAACTTCGAGCAGAGACGCGCTCGTTACCATATCGCCGTCGTTCATCCGAATCAAGGTTACGCCCTGCGCGCTTCTTCCCGTCTGGCGAATATTTTCCGTGTCGAGGCGAATGAGTTTCGCCTGCTGCGTGATGATGATAACTTCCGAATCGTCATCGACCGGGAAAACAGCGACGACTTTGCCGGTTTTCTTTGTCGCTTTCATATTGATAACGCCTTTGCCGGCGCGCGATTGCAGGCGATACGTGCCGACTTTGGTTTGTTTGCCGAAACCCATTTCGGAAATCGACAGCATTTTTTCCGATTCGTCTTTCGAGACGGCGCACGCCGAAACGACGAAATCGCCTTTTCTCAAACCGATGCCGCGCACGCCGCGAGCGACTCTGCCCAGCGGTCGGGCGTCCGATTCGTCAAAGCGAATCGCCATTCCGTCGTTGGTCGCAATGAAAATCTGCTTTTGCCCGTCTGTTACGAAAACATTCAAAAGTTCGTCGCCGTCATCGATGTTAATCGCGTTGATGCCGTTGGCGCGAATGTTTTGGTAAAGCGACAAGGATGTTTTCTTGACAATACCTCGTTTCGTCACCATCACGACGTAAACTTCGTCGGTAAAGTCTCTGACGGGCAGAACTTCGACGAGTTTGCGCTCCGTAGAAATGCTTATCAGATTAACGAGCGCTTTACCGCGCGCGGCGGTGTCGGCTTCGGGAATCTCGTGAACCTTGATTTTGAAAACCTGTCCGTCGTCGGTGAAAATCATTAGAAAAGCGTGTGTTGAAGCCGTGAACAGATGTTCGATAAAGTCTTCGTTCTTCGCCTTAGCGCCGAATCGCCCCTTACCGCCGCGCCCTTGAGTCGAATATGCGGAAACCGGCGTGCGCTTGATATAACCGGCGTTCGTTACGGTAATCGCCACTTCTTCGTCGGCAATCAAATCTTCGATTTTCAGCTCGATTCCGGCATCGACAATCTGCGTCCGCCGCTCGTCGCCGAAGTTTTTTCTGACTTCCTGAAGCTCGTCGATAATGACCTGGCGCAGCAGATTTTCGTTTGCCAGAATCGATTCGAGTTCGCCGATAAGTTTAAGAATCGCCTGCAGCTCGTCGATAATTTTCTGGCGTTCGAGCGCCGACAGACGACGAAGCTGCAAATCAAGAATCGCCTGCGCCTGAATGTCGCTGAATCTTAAATCGCCGACGACTTTTTGCAAGGTCCTGACAAAATCGGCAGTTTTCAAATCAGTCGGCGCGCCGTTCCATTTTCCGATTTCTCCGACGGTCGCGAAGTTTCCGGTCAGCCACGCTTTGGCTTCGTCAATCGAGCGCGAGTTGCGAATCAGCGGGATAATATAATCGAGCGCGTCGATTGCCCTGTTCAAACCTTCCAAAATATGCGCCCGCGCCTGCGCTCTTTTTAATTCAAAAATCGTCCGGCGGCGAATGACTTCGCGGCGGAAAGCGACGAACGCTTCGAGCATTTGTTTCAAATTCAAAACGCGCGGCTGACCATCGACAATCGCCAGATTGATGATGCCGAACGACATCTGCAAGGGCGTCAGTTTATAAAGTTTGTTGAGAACAACCTGCGGCACGGCGTCGCGTTTGAGTTCGATGACGACGCGAATGCCTTCGCGGTTCGATTCGTCGCGGATTTCGGAAATGCCGTCCAAGCGTTTTTCGTTGACGAGTTCGGCGATTTTTTCGATGAGTTTCGATTTATTGAGCTGATACGGAATTTCGGTAACGACAACCGCGTCGCGCTCCGAGTTGCCGCGCCCGACTCTATCGATGGCGGCTTTGGCGCGCATCTGCAAAATGCCGCGTCCCGTTCTGTAAGCGTTGTGAATTTCCTCGCGCCCGTAAATAAACGCGCCCGTCGGAAAATCGGGTCCGGGAATCATTTCAATCAACTGGTTAATCGTAATATCAGGTTTTTTTACCAGTGCAATCGTTGCCGTAACGACTTCGGTCAGATTGTGCGGCGGAATTTTCGTCGCCATACCGACGGCGATGCCTTCGGAGCCGTTGACGAGCAGATTCGGAATACGCGTCGGCAGAACAATCGGCTCGCTCAGAGATTCGTCGTAGTTCGGCTGAAAATCAACCGTTTCCTTTTCAATATCGGCAAGCACTTCGTTCGTCAGTTTCTGCATACGAACTTCGGTGTATCTCATTGCCGCAGCATTGTCGCCGTCAATCGAGCCGAAATTTCCCTGTCCTTCGACGAGCGGATAACGCAGGGAAAATTCCTGTGCCAGACGCACCACGGTATCGTAAACGGCGGTGTCGCCGTGCGGATGATATTTGCCGATACAATCGCCGACCACGCGCGCCGATTTTTTATACGGCTTGTTGTGCGTGTTGCCGAGTTCCGACATCGCCCACAAAACGCGGCGGTGAACCGGTTTTAAGCCGTCGCGCACGTCCGGCAGCGCGCGCCCGATGATGACCGACATCGCGTAATCGAGATACGACCGCCGCATCTCGTCTTCGATATTTACCTGACTCTGATTACGTTCTAAAATTGTGTCCATTAAATTTTCCTATGCGTGCAATTATTTTCCTGAAATTTTTGCGGTTTGAAAGCGACTGTCCGAAAGGGCTGAATACAAAAAAAATTGAAATATCGCCCGTATTAAATGTATAATTATTATACAGGTTTCGAGCCTGTTTTAGCAACCTGCAAAACCTTTGCAAAACATTCAAAAATAAGCAACTTCCCGCTATATTTTAATCTTAAATTTCGTTTATATATTTCACTTGAATTTCGGAGGAAATCAATGCTGTCGTCTCCTGCCAATGTCGAAAAAGACACTCGCCGCATCAATCGAGTTTCGCTGACTTTGCCTGTTCGGATAGAAGCGCACGTCAACCGGACGGTTTCGTGGAATGAAATCACACGCCTGAGCGACGTTTCGTCTTTCGGCGCCGGTTTTAATCTTAACCGTCCGGTTAAACGCGGGCGGCTCGTTCTAATGACGATTCCGCTGCCGCGCAAACTGCGCTGTTATGATTTTACCGAGCCGCAGTATAAAGTTTGGGGTTTGGTCAGAAACTGCGTTTTAAAAAGCGATTCGGCGACCGCTTCGGAGAATCATTCGGTCGGCGTCGCCTTTATCGGCAGAAATCCGCCGAAAAGTTTTTTCGACGACCCGGCGAAATTGTATGAAATTTCGCACCGCGATGACGGTCAGCTCTGGCACGTCGTCGATGCGCCGAGCGTTCCCGACGAAAGTCATCTGCCCAAACATCTGCGGCGGCACACGCGATTTTCGCTGCCGACCAACATTATCGTCGAAACTCTGGACGAAGAAGGAAATCCGACGGCGAGCGAATCGACCGTAACGGAAAATATCAGTTTGAGCGGCGCGGCGGTTTTCTCGATGCTCGATGTGGAAAAAGGCTCGTTCGTGCGTGTTAAAAGCGAGCAGTACAACGTCTCGATTATCTCGGTCGTGCGTGGCAAACATCTCGGCTCAGACCACATTCCGCGCCTGCATCTGGAATTTATCGACAGGTTTTTCCCGCTCGAAGGAATTGAGTAAAAATGGATAATGGAAAACGTAAAATGGATAATTTAAGAGATTTTCTTTATTTTCCATTTTCCATTTTCCATTTTCTATTTTACGTTTTCTTAACTTTCGTCTTTTTACTTTTTATAGATTTATCGCGCGCCCTTACCAAGTCTTTGAGTTCGTTCATAAATTCGGACACGTCTTCAAATTCGAGATAAACCGACGCGAAACGAACATACGCGACTTTATCCAATGCTTTTAAGCGGCTCATAATAAGTTTGCCGAGTTCGTTGGTCGGCACTTCTCTGTCGCTCGATTCCTGAACGTGTTTTTCGATTGAATCGACCAGCGCTTCGAGCTGAACGGCGGAAATCGGGCGTTTTTCGCAGGCGCGGAGCAAGCCGGACATAATCTTGTTGCGGTCGAAATTTTCGCGCCTGCCGTCTTTTTTAATCACCATATACGGGATTTCGTCAATCCGCTCGTAAGAGGTAAAACGCCTGCCGCATTCGAGACACTCGCGCCGCCGCCGAATCGAATCGCCGTCTTTGGCTTCGCGCGAATCGACTACCTTATCTTCTAAAAATCCGCAGAATGGACATCGCATAGTTTTTTTTGGTTCAAGGTTCAAGGTTCAAGGTTCAAAGTCAGCTTGATTTTAACTTTGAATCTTGAACCTTGAACTTTGAACCTGCAAATCCTTTTCGTATTCGATTTCTTCGACCGCGTGTTCGCCGGAGAGCAGACCTTTCAAGCGCGCAATGCTTATGTCGCTGCGCCAAAAATAATAAAAGCCGAAAAAGACGGCGGGCGCAAAATAGACCAGGTGCATCGCAAAGGAAACTGCCGCCGCCTGGTCTTTATCGACGTTCAGAAACATCAAACCGGCTGCCGTCGCCACGTGAAAAGCGCCAGCCGCGCCACCCGGCGTCGGAACGACCGAACCTATTGCGGCAAAACCCATTACAAACAGTGCATCGCTGAAACTGACCGGCAAACCGAAAGCCAGAATGACGAGCCACGTCGGAACGGCAATCGACAGCCACAGCATAACTGTCCAGAACAGAATCAAAGCGACTTCACGCCAGTCTTTTAAGATTTGCAGAGACGCCGCCAACTGCTTCATAATGCTCAGGATAATGCTTCTGAGGCGACGCGGTATAAATCTTTTGTCGATTGCTGTCTCCGTCCATTCTATTATCGCCGGCGAATATTTCTGGTAAATATAAAGGGCGATAAATCCGAAAACAGTGCCGACCAGCATCAGGTTTCCGATTAGCTTTATATACGCGACCTGCGATTCACGTCCGTCAGGAATATTAAACCACAGCAGATTTACTGAGAAAAAACATATCAGCGACGCCAAATCGAAAATTCTTTCGACGCCCAAAGTTACCAGCGCCGCGCTGGGTCGAACGCGCCGGTCGCGCAAAGATAGCCACATCGGACGCGCCAGCTCTCCGACTCTGCCGATAATCATAATCACCGCGAAACCGACGGTCGTTGCCGCAAAAAGCTCGCGCAGCGAAGTTTTCGCCAGCGGTTCGAGCAGAACCTTCCAGCGCACCGCGCGCAGAAAATAGCCCAAACAAGTTATCAAAGTTGCCAGAATCAGGTAAGCTACATTGGCATTCTGAAGATTGTCGCTGACTTTTTGCCCATCCAAACCACTCCCGAAAAACCAAAGAATAAAAACAGCGAACAAAAACAGAAATATAAACTTTAAAGACTTTCGCAAATTATTTCCCAACCCAGTCAAGTAAAATGTAAAATTGTGGTATGTCCTGATTAAAGACACAAGATACAGTATTTCGGCTGAAGTTGCCAGTTTCAGAAATGCACAATACATTTTTCCATTCGCTTTTCTTTTGTCTCTAGCTCAACTAGACTGAGTTTTTCAACGTCCGAAACGATTTAATCGACAAACATTATATGAGCAGAAAATATCGTGTGGGAATTTTAGGCGCGACCGGAACTGTCGGGCAGAGATTGGTTCAGCTTCTGGAAAATCATCCCCAGTTTGAAATCACGGCGCTTGCCGCTTCCGACCGTTCCGCCGGCAAACCTTACGCCGAAGCCTGCGCGTGGAAGCTGGCAGGCGCGATGCCCGAATACGTTAAAAATATCGTCGTCCAGCCGATTACGCCGCCGCTCGACTGCGATTTGGTTTTTTCGAGTCTTCCGACAAATGTCGCCCGCGAAACCGAAGAAGCATTTGCGCGCGCCGGTTTTCCGGTTATCAGCAATTCGTCGGCGTATCGTATGGATGCCGACGTGCCGCTGCTTATTCCCGAAATCAACTTTGAGCATCTCGGCTTAATCGAAATACAAAAACGCAAACGCGGATTCGATAAAGGTTTTATCATCACCAATCCGAACTGCGCGATTATGAGTTTCGCGCCGCCGCTCGCCGCGCTCGATAGAAGATTCGGCGTCGAATCGGTTTTCGTTACGACGCTGCAGGCGATTTCCGGCGCGGGTTATCCGGGCGTTTCCGCCTTCGACATCACCGAAAACGTTCTGCCTTATATCGCCGGCGAAGAACCGAAAGTCGAAACCGAAGCGCAGAAGATTTTAGGAAAGTTCAACGGCGAAACTGTTGAAAAAGCTGATTTTACAGTTTCGGCGCAATGTTTCCGCGTTAATGTGATTGACGGACACATAGCTTCGGTCAGAGTAAAATTAAAACAAACTTCGACGCTCGAAGAAGTCGTCGAAGTGATGACGACTTTCCCGTCTCTGAAACTCCATTCGTCGCCCGAAAAATTCATCGACATTTGCGACGAACCGACGCGCCCGCAGCCGCGTCTCGACCGCGACAACGGCGACGGAATGACAATCACCGTCGGCAGACTTTTTCCCGACAATATTTTCGATTACCGCTTCGTCGCTCTCTCGCACAACACCGTGCGCGGCGCGGCGGGTTCGGCGATTCTAAATGCGGAATTGTTGATTGACAAGCGAATTTTGTAGAAATCCGAGAGAAATTTAACCACATATAAACACAGATTTTCAAGATAAAAACAAAATAATCGAATTTAATTCATCTTGTGTTTATATGTGTTTATCTGTGGTTTATAACTCTTAGGTTTTCTTTAATTTGAACGTAAAAATTTAATCTGTAGTTTAGCTCAACGCCTCTTTCATTCGCCGCACGCCTTCCGCCATTCGTTCTTCCGAATTGCAGAAAGACAACCGCAAAAAACCTTTCGCTTCCGTGCCGAACGCGATTCCGGGAACGGTTATGACACGATTGTTCAGAAACTTTTCGGCGATTTCCAAATCGTCGCCGATTTCGCGCACGTCGAGCATCGTGTAAAACGCGCCTTCGGGCGACGTTCCGCGCAAGCCTAATTCCTTTTGCAGAATGTCGATAAGAAATTCGCCGCGCCGTTTGTAAATCGCGCGCGCTTCGGCTTTCGATTTTTCTGCTTCGTCCGTCCAGCCGAGCAGCGACGCTTTTTGAGAAACGGTCGAAGTGCAGACGGTTAAAAATCCGTGCAGTGTCATCGCCGCTTTGACGACATCGGTTTGCGAACTTGCCACCCAACCGACGCGCCAGCCGGTCATACTCAGAGATTTCGACAAGCCGGAAACGATAACGGTTTCATCGTAAAATTCAGAAGCCGAGCGCGGTTTTTCGTCCGTAAAATATAAATCGCTGTAAATCTCGTCGGAAATCAAATAAATTCCCGTGTCTTTTAAAACTTCGGCAATTGCCTGCAAATCCTCTTTCGTAAAAATTTTCCCGGTCGGATTCGACGGCGAAATAACGACGACGGCTTTCGTTTTCGGTGTGATTTTCGATTTAAATTCTTCGATGTCGAAGGCGAAATCTTTTTCGGCAGGAAGGGGATAAAAAACCGGCACGCCTTCGCAAATCTTGACGCAGTTTTCATACGCCGGAAACGCCGGATTCGGTATCAAAACTTCGTCGCCCGCGTCCACGATTCCAAGAAACGCGGCGGTCATCGCTTCCTGCGAACCGACCGTTACGCAAACCTGGTTCGGCGATAAATTCAAATGCGGGTAACTCGCCGCAATCAATTCACGAAGCGGCAAAAGTCCGGCGTGATTCGTGTAACCGTTTTGTTCCTCTAAAGTTACGCGCGCCGCTTCTTCACGGATAAACAGCGGCGTCGGCAAATCCGGCTCGCCCAAACCGAAGTTGATGCTCTCCGGCAAAGCGCGTTCAAATATCTGCCGTATCAAAGTCGGCGCGACGCCTCGCAGACGGCGCGGCAGGCGAAATTCTCTTTTTTCCATTTCTGCTTTCATTTTTATTTTTTCTTCGCTTTTTTCAATTGCCGGTCTCGTTCACTCAAAGAAAACGCGATTTGCATTTTCTCGTTAAAAGATAAATTTTGCTGTTCAAACCGAAATTTTCGCTTTGCCTGATTTATATTTTCGCGGGCGGCGCGCTCCGCTGCAAATTCAGCCGGTGTTTGTTTTCTTTCCATTTTCCGCTTAAACCGTGTCTGTCCGAAATCTCTTCCAACCGTTCCATATTTACCAAATCGTTTTCCAAAAACAAGTTTAGCCGACTGCATTTGATTAACGATTTTGATTGTCTCGACGATGTTCATTTATAAGAAGCTGTTTGGAAACTATTTTTGAAAATCAAGCATTGTTGATTTCAAAGGACTTTTGCTGTCAATCTAATTTAAGAAAACGACAATTATGTCGTAAAAACATCTGATTTTAGGAGTTTCCAAACAGCTTCTAAGTATCTGCATCTGTTTTTCATAAAATTACCGCATCGAAAACCGATAAAATTTTCACTTCTTGACCAATCGAAAACTTTGCAATACCTTTATTCAAAAGGTTTTAAAATTCCAAACAAGTAAAAATATTAATGACAAATCGTATTCACCGCGAAGTAATCGGCGGGCATCTTCTGGTCATCGGCGGAGCGGAAGACAAATATAACGAGCGCCGCATTTTGAAAAAATTTCTGTCGCTGGCGGGCGACGAAAAAGCGGAAATCTTAATCGTTCCGGTTTCGTCGGATTTTCCAGAGTTTGCGGCGGACGTTTACGTTCAGGCGTTTCGCAATCTCGGCGTCAAAAATCCGCGCGTCCTGCGCGCCACGTCCAGACAAGATGTTTTTAACGCCGACGCCGAAACTTTGCTCGACGGCGTAACCGGCGTTTTTATTACCGGCGGCGACCAGATGCGGCTGGTTTCGCTTCTCGGCGGCACGAAATTTTCTCAAAAATTGAGCGAGTTAGTAACGGAAACGAACATCGTTGTCGCCGGGACGAGCGCGGGCGCGGCGGGAATGAGCGCGTCGATGATTGTGCGCGGCGAATCGACGCCGCATCCGCATAAAAATTCGGTCAGATTGTCGCCGGGTTTGGGATTTCTGAAAAACATAATTATCGACCAGCATTTCACCGAACGCGGGCGCATCAGCCGTCTGATTACGGCGGTTTCGTATAATCCATACAATTTAGGAATCGGCATTGACGAAAATACGGCGATAATTCTCGACAATCAAGGCGTTCTGGAAATTTTCGGCGAAGGCACGGTAACGATTGTTGACGGCTCGCAGATTACATATAACGAAATCGCCGAAGTTGACGATTACCAATCGTTCAGCGTCTGCGGAGTTAAACTCGATATTCTGGGCGACGGTTTGATTTACGATTATTTCGCCCGTCAGCCGCTTCAGCCGCCGAACGAATTTCTTTTGCCCGACATTGAATAATCCAAAAATCAAAAATTACTTATGAAAATTCTTGAAACCAGAACACTGCGCGGACCTAATTATTGGAGCGGTTACTGGAAACGACTGATTATAATGCGCCTCGACCTTGAGGATTACGAAGAAAAGCCGACCGATAAAATCGAGAATTTTTACGAGCGCATCGTCGAAGTAGTGCCGTCGCTCAACTCTCACGGCTGCAG
>JALZOE010000216.1 GCA_030857325.1 Acidobacteriota bacterium | reverse complement strand
CAAAAGAAATCAGTTTAGTTTTCATAGTATTTCAGAAGTATGGAAAATTTTATGGATATTACAGCGAAAATTTTAACCTGTTTTGCAAAATTTGGCGAGAAATAAGACGCCCGTCTATCTCATATTTTGCCGCGCGCCGCAAATTCGCACCAAAATCAAGTATTTTTTGTAATACTGTTTTTCGCGGCGGATTTTACTTGAAATAAATTATACTCCGGCACTTTAACAACAACCGGAGACGACTTTTTTCCATCTGAATTAAACGCTTATAAATTATAGAAAAAAGGAAACTTAACGTGAACTTTTCATTCAAGAAAATCTATGTTCAGCGCAGTATTTTCGACGATATAATCTGGCGCTCGAACGCCGAAAAAATTATCAATCGGTTTCCCGACGCGGAAGTTGTCGAAGTCGAATCGCACTGGAAAATTCCCGAACTTTTTGAAGCCGCCGCCGGAGATTGGATGCGGACGAAACGCGAAAGTCTGGTTTTGGGAATCAAATCCGGTTTGACGCACACGAAAAACGGACGCTCCGCCGATTTTATCGCCGCCTCGAACACGAACGGCTGTTTGAGTTCGTGTCAATACTGTTACGTTGCGCGGCGCAAGGGAGCGTCAAATCCTTTAACCGTTTTTGTAAATATCGACGAAATCGCCGCTTCGATTCGCAAACATCAAAAGAAGCTCGGCGCGAAATTGCAGCCGAATCAATGCGACGAGCATTTCTGGACTTACGACATCGGCTGCAACGCCGACCTTTCAGCCGATTCTTACGTTTGCGACAATCCGGCGTATCTGGTCAAGGAATTTGCGACGATGGAATTTGCGAAGGGAACTTTTGCGACCAAAACCGTGCGTGACGATTATTGGACGGCGATTGACCCGAAAGGGAAAACGCGCATTCGCTATTCGCTGATGCCGCAGCATATCGCGCGTTACGTTGACATCGGCACAAGCCCGATTTCCGAAAGAATAAAATCGGCAAACAAATTAGTCGATGCCGGTTACGAAGTTCATTTTAGTTTCGCGCCGATAATCGTTTACGAAGGCGAAAAATGGAAAGCCGAGTGGCGCGAGCTTTGGCGGGAAATTGACGACACGCTAACCGACAAAGTTAAAAAACAATTGAAATGCGAAGCGTTTTTCCTGACGCATTCGGCTGATTTGCACCGAATAAATATGGAATGGAATCCGAAGGGCGAAGATTTTTTGTGGAATCCCGCGCTACAAGTGCCAAAGAAAACCGCGCCCGACACGGTTGTTTACGATTACGATTTTCGCCGCCGCGAGCTTGCCGCGTTCAGCCAATCGTTAGAGGCAAATCTGCCGTATTGCCCGATTCGTTATTCGTTCTAAAATCTTTTAGCCACGAATTACACGAATTGCACGAATAAAGAAAAAATAATTCGTGTTATTTGTGTAATTCGTGGCTAATTTCTTTTACTCTTTGTTAGCCGTCTGATTTTTCCCGCGCGGCTGGGCGTTTTTAACGTATTTGTCAAACCAGCTTAGCATCTCGAAAAGCGCGTGTTCGGTCGATTCCTTCGCCGCGTAGCCGTGCGATTCGAGCGGGAGCATCACGAGTCTGGCAGTTCCGCCCGTGCCTTGCAGCGCGGCGAATAAGCGTTCCGATTGCATCGGGTAAGTTCCCTGATTGTTGTCGGCTTCGCCGTGAATCAGCAGAATCGGTTCGTTGATTTTGTCGGCGAAAAAGAACGGCGAAACGTTTGTGTAAAGGTCTTTTGCTTCCCAGAAGTTGCGGCGTTCCGATTGAAAGCCGAACGGCGTCAGAGTGCGATTATACGCGCCCGAACGCGCGATTCCGGCGCGGAACAAATCCGAATGCGCCAGCAGATTCGCCGTCATAAACGCGCCGTAGGAATGTCCGCCGACGCCAACGCGTTCCGGGTCGGTTACTCCAAGCGCGACGGCTTTGCTAATCGCCGCCCGCGCCGCATCGACGTTTTGTTTGATGAAAGTATCATTGACCGTCAGCGGGTCGCCGACAACCGGCATCGTCGCGTTGTCGAGAACCGCGTAGCCGTTCAACACGAAGAACAGATGCGAATAACCGCCGATTGACGTAAAGCGGTTGGTCGAACCGGAAACCTGTCCGGCGGTCGAAGCGTTGGTAAATTCCTGCGGATACGCCCAAACGACGGTCGGCAGACGAGTTCCTTGTTTGTAATTCGGCGGCAGATAGAGCGTGAACGACAAATCAACCCCGTCGGCGCGTTTATATTGAACAAGCCGTTTCGTAATGCCGCGAAGCTGCGGCGCGGGGTCGGTGAAATTCGTCAATCTTTGCGGCGCAGCCGTTTCGCATTTCATATTCGGCGGACAGCCGGTTCTCAAATACAAATTTGCCGGGTCGAGCGGCGATTCTTTTCTGGTTAAAAATTTCAGAGCGTTTGCGTCCATTAGAGTTACAAAACTCTCAAATTCCGTGTTGCTGGAACGCCAAATCTCCTGCGTTTGAGCAGTTTTCAAATTCATTCGGCGCAGAAACGGTCGGTCGCCGTCTCTCGACGCGCCCGCGCCGGTCAGGAAAATTTCGTCGCCGCTCTGATGAATAACATTCTGACCGTTCGGCAGAGTTTTGAAAACCGGCGCGCCGATGTCGTTGTAACGGTCGCCGGTGTTTAAATCTGAAATCAATCTGGGTTTTTCCGACGGATTGTTAAAATTCATCGAAAAAATACGCCGCCGCTGCGTGTCGCGGTTGTAATCGTAAAAAAGCATCAAGCCGTCGCGCTCGCCGAATGCGCGCCCTTGATAACGATGTTCGGTTTTGGCAACTTCGGTCGGTTCGCCGGAAAACGGCGCGGAGAGTTTGACGATTTTATCGCGCGGAGTGATTTTTTTGCGTGGGTCGCCGCCGTCGAGCGCTTCGACCCAAACGATTGTCGCTGGTTCAACCGGATTCCAGCCGTGAGCGCGCGGACCGACGGGAACGCCCTGCACCGGCAGATTGTCCTGAAGCGGCGAGCTGTCGAGTTTTTGAATCATCTTGCCGCTCGTGTTCCAGATTTCGACTTCGCTCGGAAAACGCGATGCCGGAAACAGATACGAATACGGACGCTGAACGCGCGACACTAAAACGTATTGTCCGTCCGGCGACACATCCGCCGTTTCAAATATCGCGGGCTGTCCGATTTCTTTGATTTTGCCGTTGACATCGACAATCGCCAGTTGCGAAGTCGCGTAATAATCGAAAAGCAGTTCGTCGTTCGGCGATTTCAGAAGGTCTTGAAACGTCTGCACCGCGCCGGTTTTGCCCGCCGTTTCCTGTATGCTCGGCGCGGTCGGCGTTATATTTTGATAATCCGGAGCCGCGCCGCGTTTCTGCGGAACGAGATTGACGAGCAGAGATTTCTGGTCGGGCATCCAATCGAATTTGCCGAACGCCGTATTGACGCGGGCGTTTTTCATCATCTTCGCCTTGCCGCTCGCCGTATCCAGAATCCAGAGTTCAATACCGGACGGCGTTTGATTGCCGAAAGCAATATACTTTCCGTCGGCGCTCCAATTCGGCGAAATTACCTGCGCGCTCGCCGGTAAATTCACACGCGTTTCTTTGCCGTCGGCAATGTTTTTTAAAGTTAATTTAACGAAATACGGCTGGCGATGCTGACCGTTCGTGTTCGGATTGATACGAAGTCCGGCAAGCCGCAGCATCGGTTGAGCGAGTTCGGAAATCGGCGGGTAGCGAAGCGGTTCGGCAAGCAGAATTCTATCTTTCGACGGCGAAACCGAACTCGACGGCGTAACGGGCGCGTTCAAAACGTCCATCACGTCTTTGGACGGTTTTTGATATTGACCGAAGACGTTTCCGAATAACAAAATAATCAGCAGAAAACTAAATTTTTTCATATTTTAAATTATACAGACAGGTTTTTTTCTTCTTCCAAAATCTCTACACGCGAACGCACATTCGCCGCGTCGCCGTGCATATTCGCTAATGTTCTATTTATTATCTGCAATCCTTTATCGAGTTTTGCTTGTCCTTGTTTAAGTTCGGCAACGTCCGCTCGTATTTCTTCCTGACCTTTTTCGAGCCGCTGAATGCCGTTGACGCTTTTTGTAACCAAATCAAAAAGCTGATTAAATTGATTGTCCGTCATCTGATTTTCTCCATCGGGAAAATTATTTTAGCACACAAAATCTATCGAACGTTTTTCAAATTATTCAATATTTTTTCGGCGATTGTCGGAATAATGTCGCGCTCTTTTGAAACGTTTTCGGTAAAAACGACAAGCACGAATCTTAAGCCGTCCGGCGTTTCGACGTAAGCGGCGTCGTGTCTTGTTTTGCTTGTCCAACCGGCTTTCGACCAGAGTTTTGCATCTTTCAAATTTAATTTGTTCAGCGCGATGCCGGTAAAACCGTGCGCCTGGTTGTCGGCGTCGGGCGATTTTCCGGCAGAATCGCGTTTCATCAAATTCATCATTTGCGCAGAGCGTTCGGGCGTAACCGCTTTGCTTAAAACAATTTCCGCCAAAAGCCGCGCCGTCGCGTTCGTCGTCAGCATATTGCGGTTTTTGCCGCCGTCTCGAAATTGCTGCTCGCGCCCGTAAGCGTCCTCGCAGTAAGTTTTCTGGTTGACGTTGATGTTTGAATAACCGAGCGATGAGAAATAGCGGTTGACGACGTTTCTTTTTTCGCCGTAAATCTTGAATTTATCGGCTTCGAGTTCCGCGCCGCTCGAAGTATCGGTTAAAACATCGACGATATAATTTGTCGCGTCGTTCGACGAATCGACAATCATATTCTTTAATCCGCGTTCGAGTTCGGGCGTCAGTTTTATATTTCCGTCTTCGAGCCGGCGGTGCAAAGCCGTCATATAAAACATTTTCACCACGCTCGCCGGATAAATTTTCTGTTCGCCGCGATAATTTGCCGTTTTCAAATTGTCTGCGTCGCGCAAATCTATTAAAGTAGCGGCAACATATTCGGGTTTGATATTTTTCGCCTGAAAAGCCGCGATTGTTTCGCCGACGGCTTTATCGAGAAGCGTCTGCAGTTCGGGCGAAGCGGTCAGCGTCGCCGCCGGGAAATTTTTAGACATCGCCGTATTTTTCGATTTCGCCGCTTCGGTTGTCTGCGCCGCCGCGCCCGACGCGCAGACACAAACGAAAAGAAGGCAGGCGGAAATTGCGCGTATTATGTTCATTAATTAAACTCCTGTTCGGAAGCGTTTCGGGAAAGTTTTTGCAAAAGTGTAAAATTATTTAAAAGTATAAACGAAATTCACTCAGCTAAAAAGCGAAATACGACAATGACGGATGAAAAACTTGTGCGCGGCATCAGCCGCTGGGATTTGCTGGCGATAACGATAAACACTATTATCGGCGCGGGAATTTTCGGGTTGCCGTCGAAAGTTACGGG
>JALZOE010000215.1 GCA_030857325.1 Acidobacteriota bacterium | reverse complement strand
CGAAAATCTGGAATTGATGGACAAATATTTAACCGGCGGCGGGCGAGCGATTCCGAAATTGATTTGTCTGGACGCGAAAACTCTGGAAGAAATCGGCGTTTGGGGTTCGCGTCCGAAAGCGGCTGATGATTATTTTCAACGATTGAAAACTCAGGGTTTGGAAAAACCTGAAATAATGGAAAAAATGCAGCGCTGGTATCTGGCGGATGATAATCAGTCGATTCAAAATGAGTTTGAAAACTTGCTGGAGAAATGGACTTGAACCGGGAGCGCGGGTATCCTGCCCGCAATGAACGCACTTTGGCGTTCGCAGTGTTGTAAATCGGTTCAATGTTAAATTTTATTTAATCGATTGAGATTGCTCGCGCAATCTGTGCGGGCAGGATGCCCGCGCTCCGACTGAAAAATTATGAAAGCATACGAAATAAACCGATTCGGCATTGAAAATCTGGCAATCGGCGAGCGTAATGAACCGAAACCTAAAGAAAACGAAGTTCTTGTAAAAATCCGCGCCGCGTCTTTGAATTACCGCGATTTGATGATGGTCAAAGGTTTTTATAATCCGAAGCTGAAAACGCCGCTCGTTCCGCTGTCGGACGGCGCGGGCGAAGTCGTCGCCGTCGGTGAAACGGTCAAGAAATGGAAAATCGGCGATAGAGTTTGTCCGATTTTTATGCAGGGATGGTTTGACGGCGCGATTGATGTTCACAAAGCGCGAACATCGCTCGGCGGCGATTTGGACGGCGTTTTGTGTGAGTTTGCGGCGTTTGACGAAAACGGCTTGGTTAGAATCCCAGATTATTTAACTTACGAAGAAGCCGCGACTTTGCCGTGCGCGGCGGTTACGGCGCACAACGCGCTGATGGTTTCCGGCAGTGTCAAGCCCGACTGCTCGGTTTTACTGCAAGGCACGGGCGGCGTTTCGATTTTCGCGCTCCAGTTTGCCGCCGCTTTCGGCGCGCGGACGATTATTACATCGAGTTCGGACGAAAAATTAAAGCGCGCGAAAGATTTGGGCGCGGGCGATTTGATAAATTATAGAGAGCGCGAAGATTGGGACAAAGCGGTTTTGGAATTGACCGAAAAAAAAGGTGTCGATATGGTTGTCGAAGTCGGCGGCGCGGGAACGATGCAGAAATCTTTGAACGCCGTCAAAATCGGCGGACACATCGCCGTTATCGGCGTTTTAGCGGGCGCGGGCGATTTCGATTTGCGTTCCGTATTGATGAAAGCCGTTAAAATGCAGGGAATTTTCGTCGGCTCGCGGCAGATGTTTGAAGATATGAACCGCTTGATTTGCCAGCACACTTTAAAGCCCGTTATCGATAAAGTTTTTGAATTCGGCGAAGTTAAAGAAGCGCTCCGATATATGGAAAGCGGCGAACATTTCGGTAAGATTGTAATAAAAGTCGGTCATTGAAGGAAAAGGAAAAAATTATGAGCAAAGCGATTGAACCAAACGATTGGGAAAAGTTTTTGACGGAGTTTTCGGAACGCAATAAAGAGCGGCGAGCCAGATTTTACATATTTTTCGCGTCCGGCGAAACGCTCGAAGAAGAACAGGAAGGACGTTTCAAAGGTGTTTCGTTAAATAAAAACAACGGCAAAACGCAAGTCGTCGTCGAGCGCGGCACGACGGACGACGAAACGATGTCAGACCCGATTGAAAACGTGCGCGGCGTCGCCGTCCAGTATGAAGTTGACGGCAGCGAAAATATTCTGGAAATCACCGACGAGAAAAACACTTTGTTCAGCCTGCGCTTTGAATCGAAACTCGACGGCGATTCCTAAACCCAAAAAATTTTATGAACATCGTTTTACAGGAAATTCAGAATTACGCGGAAAGACACACGTCCGCCGAAAGCGAAGTTTTAGAAAAGCTGCGCGGGAAAACTTTCGGCGAGCGGGCTGATAAATCAATGCTTTCGGGTTTTTATCAAGGGCGTCTTCTGGCGATGTTCAGCCGAATGCTGCATCCGCGCCGGATTCTCGAAATCGGCACATATACGGGTTATTCGGCGATGTGTCTGGCGGAAGGTTTGTGCGAAGACGGGAAGATTATCACGCTCGACGTTCAGCCGGAAACACGGCGGATTGCCGAGGAATTTTGGGCGCAGTCGCCGGTTTACAGCCGAATCGAATCGTATCTCGGACACGCCGCCGATATTATCCCGACGCTCGACGAAACTTTCGATTTGGTTTTTATCGACGCCGATAAACCGAATTATTTGAATTATTACAATCTGGTTCTTCCAAAATTGAGAATCGGCGGAATCATAATCGCCGACAATGTTTTGTGGAGTGGAAATGTATTAGACACGGCGACTAACAACGATGAAAGCACGATTGCGCTCAATGAATTTAACCGAAAAATTCAGGTGGACGAGCGCGTCAGCAACATTCTTCTCGCCGTGCGCGACGGTTTGATGATTGTCAGAAAAGAAAAAGATTAAAGGAGAAAAATATAATGGCGAATGGACTTTATGAAATTCCGGTAAAAAAAATAGACGGAAGCGAGACGAATCTCAGCGAATACAAGGACAAAGTTTTGCTCGTCGTCAACGTCGCTTCAAAGTGCGGTTTAACCCGGCAATACGAAGGTTTGCAGAAACTTTACGCCGATTATCAAGCGAAAGGTTTTGAAGTTTTAGCGTTTCCGGCGAACAATTTTATGGGACAGGAGCCGGGAACGGAAAACGAAATAAAGGAATTTTGCGACACGAATTTTAACGTCAAATTTCCGCTTTTCTCGAAAATTTCCGTCAAAGGTTCTGACCAGAATCCGCTTTATAAATATTTGACCGAAACGAAGCCGGAAACCGATGTCAACGACGGCGAATTTGAAGCGAAACTGGCTAGTTACGGTTCGACGCGCTCGGCGCCGAATGAAGTTTTGTGGAATTTCGAGAAGTTTCTTGTCGGCAAAAACGGCGAAGTCGTCGCCCGTTTCGCGCCGGACGTAACGGCGGAAGACGCGCGTTTAATTGCAAAGGTCGAGGAAGAATTAGGAAAGTAAACATTCAGCCACGAACAAACACGAAAATACATGAAATAAGAAAAAAGAAAAAATTAAACAAGAATCAAAAAATAATTGACTTTATTTCGTGTTCATTCGTGTTTGTTCGCGGCTCAAAAAAAACTATGGAAAAGAGAAAATTCGGCAAAACTGATATGGAATTTTCCGTTCTCGGCTTCGGCGGCGCGGAAATCGGTTACGACAGCGCGCAAACGCAAGGAAATGTTGACGAATTATTAAATTCGGCTTTGGATGCGGGATTAAACGTCATCGACACGGCGGCGGCTTATTTGACGAGCGAAAAAATGATTGGCGAAGCCGTTTCACATCGCCGCGAGGAATTTTATTTGCTGACGAAATGCGGCGCGCTCGATAATTTCACGCGTTTCGACTGGTCGAAAAAAGGCATTTTGGAAACGATTGAAAACAGCTTGCGCGCATTGAAAACCGATTATATCGACATCGCGCAATTGCATAGCTGCGACAGCGAAATTTTGCGGCAAGGCGATTGTATTGAAGGTTTACAGCGCGCGCGGGAAAAAGGCTACACGCGATTCATCGGTTATTCGGGCGACAGGGAAGAAGCGAAAACCGCGATTGAAATGAATGTTTTCGACAGTTTTCAAACTTCGGTCAACATCGCCGACCAGACGCCGATTGACGAAAATATTCCGCTCGCCGCCGAAAAAGGTTTGGGCATTATCGCCAAACGTCCGGTTGCAAACGCGGTTTGGCGGACGCCGGAAAAGCCGGAAAATTCGTATCATCACGGCTACTGGGACAGGATTCAAAAGCTGCGATTCGATTTTCTGAAAGCGCCGTTTGAAGAATCCATAGCGACGGCGCTGCGTTTTACGCTTTCGATTCCGGGCGTCGATACGATGATTGTCGGCACGACGAAGCCGAAACGCTGGCAGGAAAACGCCGGTTATATAAAAGACGGAAACTTGCCGGACGAAGAATACGAAGCGATTCGCAACCGCTGGCGTGAAGTCGCGGACGAAAGCTGGACTGGATTGACATAAGAAAAGATTTGTCGGGTTCTAATAAGGTTAAATAAAGTTAAATTGTCTTTTTCTAACAAGGAATTATGAACGGTTTTTCAAACGTTCCGTTTTCAGTTTTAGATTTGTCGCCTATTCTCGAAGGCGGAACGGCTGCCGATGCGCTGCATAATTCGCTGGCGCTGGCGCGGCACGCCGAACGGTTGGGAATTAATCGTTTCTGGCTGGCGGAACACCATAATATGACCGGCATTGCGAGCGCGGCGACTTCAGTTGTTATCGGTTACATCGCGGGCGGAACGCAAAAAATTCGCGTCGGCGCGGGCGGGATTATGCTGCCGAATCACGCGCCGCTCGTTATTGCCGAGCAGTTCGGAACGCTCGAATCGCTTTATCCGGGAAGAATCGATTTGGGTTTGGGACGTGCGCCCGGTTCAGACCAATTAACGGCGAGAGCGTTGCGGCGAACTTTGCACGCGAGCGGCGACGATTTTCCAGAATTGCTCGAAGAATTACGGTTTTTTCTGCGCGAGCCGGTTGAAAATCAGAGAGTGCGAGCCGTTCCGGGCGCGGGTTTAGATGTTCCGATTTGGCTTTTGGGTTCGAGCGGTTTTTCGGCGCAATTGGCGGGCGAACTCGGTTTGCCGTTCGCGTTTGCCGCGCATTTTGCGCCCGAATATCTTTTGCCCGCGCTGCGGCTTTATCGGGATTCGTTTCAGCCTTCGGAAAATCTGGCGAAACCGTATGCAATGGTTGCAGTTAATGTTTTCGCCGCCGAAACCGATGCGGAAGCGCAAAAGCTGGCGACTTCACAGTTTCAATCGTTTTTGCGCCTGATTCGCGGAACGCCCGGAAAACTGCAGCCGCCGGTTGACGATATGGAAGGAATTTGGACATTGCCCGAAAAAGCAGCGGTCGAATCGAAACTCGGCGGCTCGATAATCGGCGGCGCACAAACGGTCGAAGAGAAATTGAAAAAGTTTCTCAACCAGACGAATGCCGACGAATTGATGATTAGCGCGATGATTTATGACCAGACGGCGCGGCTTCGTTCCCTTGAAATCGTCTGCGACGTTTGGAAAAATAAAGCGTTCGGGCATTCCAATTAAATAAATTACAGAAGTTACGCGGTTGAAAAAACGAGTATCGGAAAATATGGTTAAAACACGTCGGAACAGATGCGAGATAATAGATGATAACCGATAGATTTTGTCTTTCATTTCGTATCTTTCATCTCCAATCTATTTTGAGTATTTCTTCAACCGGATAACTTCTAAACTTAAAGAAAAATTGAATCGAAAAATTTGTTATAAGCGAATGATAAATAGACATTATCGGAAATAAGATAATTCCTTATCATCAGTAATATCAATGG
>JALZOE010000020.1:13302-14579 GCA_030857325.1 Acidobacteriota bacterium | reverse complement strand
GGACGTTTTTCGCCCGCTCACGTCCTTTCTGGCGCATTCCGATATTAACCGTCGGCAGCGCGAGCGACGCTGTTTCCATAATTCCGCTGCTCGAATTTCCCAAAAGTAAATCGGCGTATTTTAGCAAACTCCAGTATTTCAAATGATTTAAGTTGACGAAAAGATGCCGGTTCGGGCGAGTTTGACAAAAAATTTTAGCGCGTTCGATAAGCGTGTAACTGCCCGCGTCGGAATTTGGATAACAGAAGACGATTTGCTGCGGAATTTTTTCAAGCGCGGCAAAAACCGCGTCGGCTTCGGAAACCGTATCGCGCCGAATCGTTACCGGATGATACGCGACGACAACGGTTGGCTGTCGGAGATTTATTTGCAAATCCGATTCGATTTGGGCGCGCGAAAACAAAGTCCGGCGCGACAGATTATCGAGCGACGGCGAACCGACCAGATGAACGCGCCACGCTTCTTCGCCCATCGCCAAAACTCTGAGGCGTGAATTTTCCGTCGTCGTAAAATGAATGTGGCTCATTTTAGTGAGCGCGTTTCGCACCGCGTCGTCAATCGCGCCTTCGCTGACATCGCCGCCTTCGATGTGGGCAATCGGAATTCTCAGCGCGAGCGCGACCGCCGCCGGAGCGAGCATCTCGTAGCGGTCGGCAATCAAAAGCAAAATATCGGGTCGCATTTTGCCGAGAACGTCCGCCAGACCCATCGCCGCCGCTCCAATCGTTTTTGCCATTCCGACATCGCTGTCGGAACTAAACAGACATTCGACGCGCTCGTCAATAGTAAATCCGTCGGCTTCGATTTCTTTGAAAGTATTGCCGAATTGCGGCGAAAAATGCGCTCCCAACGCGATGAGTTGAAGATTGACTTGCGGGCGATTTCCCAACTCTTTAAGCGTCTGGTAAAGATGTCCGTAATCAGCCCGCGAAGTGGTAACAACCGCGATTTTTCGCCGCGCGTTAATTTCCCGATTATTCATTTACAAGGATTTGCGCCCAAATTTATCGTTAAGAATTTATCATTCGCCGGTTGATTTCAAATAATAATTTTTTGCCTGCCGTTCCGTCGAAATAGTTTTCAATTTCGCCGATGAGACGGATAAAAAAATATTGATTTAATCAGCGTTACCGGCGGTAATCGGCAGATGATAAAACGGTTTTTCAAAAAAGCATTACTTTTAGTTAAACACCTAATTTGTTCTACCTGCAGGCTTTGCCAAAATCGTATCGGCGGCGAGCGCGGCGAATTTCCTTTGCGTTTCCGCCGACCAACCG
>JALZOE010000020.1:0-13292 GCA_030857325.1 Acidobacteriota bacterium | reverse complement strand
ACCAACCGGGAATCAAATCCGTGACGATGCCTTTTTCGTCAACTAAAATCGTCAGCGGCACGCTTAATTCGTCGGTCGCGTAAATCTCTTCGATTGCAACTGTGCCGCCGATTAAAATCGGATAAGAAACCCGTTTGCTTGCGGTGTAGCCTTTGATGTTGACGTTTTTTTCCGCGTCAACATTCAGACCGATTAAGTCAATGCCGCGAGCCGCGAGCCGCGCCCGCATTTTTTCGAGTTCCGGCATTTCCTTGGCGCACGGGACACACCACGTCGCCCACACGTTAATCAAAGTTTGCCGTCCCGTCTTCATTTGTTTATTCATCGAACTCGCCGCGCCCGACAGAGTTTTCAGCGCGAAATCCGGCAGCGGTTTGCCGATTTTAATTTTCAGATTTTGCGCGAAAATTTCGGTTTTCGTCAACGGGTCGGGCAAGTTGGTTTTCGCCAGTTTCACCGTTTCAGTTTTGCCGCCGCCTTTTTTCAAAATCAAAGTCGAACCGCTGTTAGCTTCGCCCGCAAACTTTTCGACTTCGCCATTTGCCCACGTAACTTCAATCGATTCGGCGCGTTCGTCTTTGCCAAGTCCGAACAGCAGGCGCGGGTCGTGCTGCGAAATAAATCCCGAACCGCCCGATTTTATTTTCGTTAAAATTCCGGCGGAAGTTTTCACCCGCGCCACCGAGCCGAAAGCGTCGCGTGAAACTGTTTTGCCGTCGCCTTCCAACATAACTCGCAAATAATTATTGTCCTGTCCGACATTGTTTCTAAAAAGCAAATGCGCCTGATTTTGGATTGTCGTTGAAAAAACGTCCAAATCGCCGTCGTTATCGAAATCCGCAAAAACTCCGGCGCGTCCGTCAGTTATCGAATCTATACCGGAAACGCCGGAAATGTCAGTGAATTTCTTGCCGCCCAAATTCAAATAGAGCGGGTCGCGTTCGTAACCGCTGAAGGAAAATCCCTGACCGAACATCAATTGATTTTGGTCTGACCGAAGCGCGCCTTTTTCGTCTTTGCCGTCGTTTGAATGCGTCACAACTTGACGCCAAAACTGACTTCAGGTGTCCTTCATCGACTTGCCGGAAATAAAGCCGTTCGGCGTGTAAATGTCTTCCCAGCCGTCGTTGTCAAAATCAATAAATCCGCCGCCCCACGCCCAGCCGCCGCCGAAACCGCCGACTTCCTCCGTAACATCCTTAAATTTCCCGTCGCCGATGTTCTCGAAAAGATTATTGCCCGCCGCGAGTTTTTTTAATACGTTATCTTTCGCGCTCGAATTCGGAAAAAGTCTGGTCAGAATACGATTGCCCGCCGTCGAACTCATATTCGTCGTGTGCAAATCGAGCCGTCCGTCGTTGTTGTAATCGCCGAAGGAAACGCCCATTCCGTTTCCGGGGTCGAGGACGCCGCGCTCCTTTGCTTCGTCAACAAAATGGTCGCCTTTATTGATATACATCGCTTTTTCACCGAAATCGTTGGCGACGTATAAATCAATTTTGCCGTCCGCGTTGATGTCGGCAAATTCCGCCGCGTAGCTCCAACGTTTATCATCAACGCCCCATTTAGCGGCTTCTTCACGAAAAGTCCCGTCCGGCTGGCTGATAAAAAGCAGATTCGGCGTGCCGTTCGTCGCTCTGAACCACGAATCGGGCGTAACTTGCCCGTAGCGATTATACGAAGTTACATAAACGTCGAGCCGACCGTCGCCGTTGACATCTCCGGCAACCGCGCTGAAACCGATGGCGTTTTTCGCTACGCCGCTTTCCAGAGACACGTCGTCGAATTCGAGTTTGCCGGTTTGCTTGAAATTATTTCTTAAAAGTATTTGCTGCCCGACCGAAGAAATGAAAATGTCGGCGTCGCCGTCGTTGTCATAATCGAAAACGAGCGGCGCGGTTCCCGAAGCCGTAATTTCCACGCCCGCCTCTTTTGAAACGTCACGGAAACCGCCTTTACCGTCGTTCAAATATAAATAATTGCGATTTCCGCCGATGACGAATAAATCAATCCAGCCGTCATTGTTAAAATCCGCCGCCGCCGCGCCGTGCCAGACAAAACCGTTGTTCTCCGGCGTGCCGAATGCGGGCAGTACCGCGCCGACTCCGGCAGGAACGGCGACTTCCGAAAACATATCGGTGTCGGCAACCATCGAATCAAAGCTGACAATTTCAAACGAATCAAATTGCCAGTGCGTATTTTTATCGGCGCGGACGTTTGCCCAAAAAGTTCCCCGCGCCCATTCGCGCTTGCCTTCGGTGTCGCGCCCAATAACGTAAAATACGATTCGGGCTTTTCCCGTCGCGCCGACAACGGCAGTCGGCTGTTCCGCTCCCAAAACGGCTTTTGCGGTTTTGTCAAAATTCGCTTCTTTGACCTTAAAGCGCGCATCCTCAATCTCAGAAAAATGCGCTAGAAATTCCGACCAGCCGCGCAAGAATTCCTTACCCGCAATTTTGCCGGTGTCCTTAGTAAACGTGCTGTTTGAGTTCGATAAAGTTTTCGATAACAACGAATCTTTTTGATTTGCCGCCGGCGAATCCGCGATTTCCCAGCCGCGTATGCCGACCCATTTTACCTGGTTTTTGATTGGCAGCGGACGCGACGGAAAAGCCTTTGCCGAAATCTGCAACGGAAAAAATTCCGCCGTCAGCGACAAATCGCGGTCGCGCGTCGCCACTGAAAGCTGAAGCAAATCATTTGCCAGCGATTCTGACAACTCTTCAATTACTTCTAAACGACTGCGGTCAACCGTTGGCGTTTTATTAACTGTCGGCGGTGGGCTGGTCTGTCCGCATATTTCAGACAAACCGTTACTGCCGACGGTTAATAAAATTAACGTCCACATAACTAAACGCAATCGGTTTGCACAAAATCGGTAAAAAGCTGAATAATTCATTTTTTGCGCTTTATTGTAAAACGATACTAACGAAATGAAATCTACACGGACTACAATTTTTCCGGTAATTGTCGTGCTGTCGGTAATGCCGAATTCGCACGGGCGACAAAATCTTAACCTAAAATATTCATACAATCTCGACTTCAATTCAAAATATTTTACTGTCTTGAACCAACACCCTCAATCGGTGAAACAAATATGCGGGCGAAAATTTAATTTCTACTTGTCGGAGATGATTAAATTTTTGTTTGCAAGACGGTACGAGATTGTTTTGACGACTACAATTTTATCATAAAACTTTTGACCATAACAACAACAAAGCACTGCCGTCGCGGTCAAGAAAGGTAAAAATGCGCTTTTAAATCAGCGGAAATTTTATGATGTTTTTCCAATTATTGTTCGGCGGACGTTTACCAGCCGAAACATTCGCGTAAACGTCTTCATATTTCGCAAAGCCGTCCTTGATAACCGGGATCTTCCGCACTTTTGGTGCAACGCCCAAAATAGGTGATAATCAATGCGTTTGAAAAATTTGCGGATTTTAACTCTAATCCTCTCAAACATATATTTTTAAGAAGTTTACGAGAATTGATCAAGATTTTGCCGCCAATGAATTTTTGGTGAAAAATTGACTTTCCAGTGAATTTTCAATGGTTTTTTCTTATCTGCACCAAAAGTGCGGAAGAGCCGATAACCGTATTCATTAAATTATCTTTCTCAACCACGACTATCTCCCATAAAATTGCCTGAATGTCTTTGCCGAGCGTATCGTTTCTAAAAGACTGAGCTTCGGTCAACAATTCTTTTTTCGCCAGTTTAACACCGCTTCAACCATTTTATTAGCCAGTGGAACAATCGGTTTATAGACGGTCATAGTCTGCTTACCGTTTACGTAATCGAAACCGACGCGAATTTATCGGTTAGAATCAAGCTGAACGCGCCCATCAGCGTCGGGTAATTGCCGAGCGTCGAAGGAATAACTTTTACTACCGGATAACCCTGACAAGTGGCGGAGTCAGCTCCCGCCATTACGTCTTCGATAATCAGCGACCAGGCGCGAACGATTGTGCCGGTAACAATTGCAACTTCGGGCGACAAGCCTTGAAATAAATTGGCGATGCCGACGCCGATATAATGCGCCGTTTGTTTTAATGCCGTTTGCGCCCTTTCATCGCCTTCCAATGCAAGGTTAACCAATTCCGTAAAACTTATTTTGCCCGCGCCGTTTTGTTTTTGAAGCAATTTAACGTAACGCGCGACGGCGGAACGTTCCGAAGCAAAGGCTTCCCAACAGTTATATTTGCCCGCCGCGCAAGCAATGGGCGCGTCTCTGCCGATAGTCATATGTCCGAATTCACCGGCGATTCCGCCTTTTCCGCGATAAATTTGCCCGTCGAAAACAATTCCCGTTCCGATTCCTTTATTGATTAATACAAGCACAAAATCGCGCACCGCGTTGATTTCCGGGCGACCGAACCAGAGTTCGGCAAGCGCGGCGGCATTGGCGTCGTTATCGATTTTAACGGGCAATCCCGTAGCGATTTTTAACCTTTCCGTAATCGCCGGCTCGTGCCAATTTAGATGCGGAACAAGTAAAACTTTGCCGCCGCGCGGCTCGACCATTGCCGGAACGCTGACCCCGATGCCCTCTATCGAACCGCCGTTTTTATGAACAAAGTATTTAACGTAGCCGATGATGCGGGACATCGTTTTTTCAAAGTCTTTGTCGGTGGCAAATTCTTCCTGGTCGAGAATTCGCCCGGCTAAATCGCTTGTGGCGACAATCGTTCGCCTCTTTCCTAAATCAACGCCAATAGCAACAGCGTGCGCCGTCCGTAAAGACAACAATTGCGGCGGTCGTCCGCCCGAAGATTCGCCTTCGATTTCTTCGATTAACCCGATGCTTTTCAATTCTTCGACGATGAGCGACACGGTTGACCGCTGCAAAGCCGTGAAGCGGGCAATTTCCGCCCGCGAAATCGGGCTTTTCTCGCGGATATGATTAAGTATAATTTGCCGGTTAATATCACGAATCGTACTCGACCGAGCGACGTTTGCACTTTTTAAGTTTATTCGCTTGACCATATTCATTTTAACTGTCGAAAATTTATAAAGCTCGTAAAACTTATAAAAGTATATTTCAATATCTTCCTGCGTAAAGCGCAAAAGTTTAAAGATAATCAATTACGAAAAATCTTCGGTTAAACGCTTACTTTCTGAACGCCCGCTTGACTGCTTAGTATCTGTAAAAACCGATCTATATCTTTATTTTTCGACTGCACGCCTGCCAATAAAAAAACCAGCGGCGCGTTCCAATTAATCGCCGTTTCGTTTGACGCATATGAATCCTGCTCGTCAAGATACATTTTTGCGGGCGGCAGATTTACCGGTAATTTTTTCATTGCCGGGTCTTGCCTGGCGCGGTTCGGACCGCCGGAAAGCAATCCCGGATAAGGTTCGATATTTTTGTCCGCTGCGCTTGGACGGTGATGCGGATTCCGAAAAGCATTTTCACCCAGTTGAGTTACGAATGACAGCGAAAACGCGTTTCGTCCAAGCAAATAATGCAGATTTTCGACGGCGGCGCGGCGGTAACGCGCATCGTTTTTTAATTCATTCGTTACTAAAAGCTGCATTCCGTAATTTGCCGCTACCGCGTTTGAACCCCAAACGTAATCGTCCTTCGTCAGACTCATTTGATAACCGTTTCGCTTTGTCCGCTCGACGATTTCATCAGCCGCTTTGACTGTATCATTTTTTATCGCTTTTGCCGCGGCGTCTTCATTTTTTTGACCGAGCGCGTAACTCCATAAAGCGAACGGCGCAACTGTTGCCCACGAAGGCGGATTTTGCGAATTGATTGCGGTTTTGTATTGCCGGTAATTTTCTAAAAAATAACGACGATAATCTTCGTCTCCGGTTGTTCGCCAAAGCTCGGCGGAAGCCCATAGACGCTCATCGCCGCAATTTTTATCGCCGTATTCGCCGGTCAGAATTCCCTTCGGATTCTTGTATAAAACATTCGGATTTTTTTTGAGCCAACGCCAGGCGTTTTGCGCCGCCGTCAAATTTTTTTCGGTGTAATTTTTATCGAAAGGCTTATAAATTCGCGCCGCAATCGCCGTTACCGCTGCAAAATCCGCCGTCGCGCACGAACTCTTGAACGGTTCTTCGCCCGTTCCGATAACGTAGCTAATAGAATTGTCCTTTTCGGGCATCACGAAATCACTGAAGTTTTCGCTTGTTTGTTTTTGAAAAACGCCGCCGTCAGCGTCCTGCATCGCAAGCATCCAATCGAGATTCCAGCGAATTTCATTTAAAATATCCGGTGTGCCGTTTCCCGATTCGGGAATTTTCAGGTTTATTTTTCCGATTTTTTCGCCGAAAATTTCATAAGTCCAAAGCAGAGTTCCGGTAGAAATACCCGAATTAACAACATAACGTCCATAATCGCCCGCGTCGTGCCAGCCTTTGGCGGAAACGTGTTTGCCCGTTTTGCCGGAAGACGAATGAAACGCGCCTTTCAAATGGCACGCTTCGGATTTATATTGCGGAAAATCAGGACTTAAATCAACCGCGATGCCGCAGCGCTGACCGTAAAACGACCGCATCGCCAGGTAAAAGGCGCGAGCGTAAACATCTTTTCCAATCGAGAATTTCCAGCTTCTGCCGACTTTCGGCACGTCCAGATAATATTCGCCGCTTTTTTCAAGCCGCGTAAAATCGGCGATTTGAACTCGGTCGCCAGAATCAGCATCGGCTGTCGGCGCGCCGAGTTTTCCTTTAAATTCAATAAAATCATCGGAAATACGCCGCACGAAAAATTCGCCTGCCGACATTCGCGCCGCAACCATCGCCGTTTTCGGTGCGCTTTGCAAATAACCGACCTGGTCTATTTTGATTTTGATTGTCGGTTGCACCGCAACCGAGCAGCAAAAAACCAACAATAAAACAATACATTTCATAACGAATAAACCAGATTCAAAAGCATCAGCCAGCGAAAGAACACTTATCAAAAAAGCATTTACTAAAAAAACGGCAAAGATTTTTTATTATTAATCGTCTTCAAAAATAAAGTTGCGGACGAATAAATATTTCTTTTACCGGCGATAAACGCGCACGTAATCAACGAGCATCGTTTGAGGAAAAACAGTCGTCTCGTCGGGCGCGCCGCCCCAGTTTCCGCCGACTGCTAAATTTAAAATCATAAAAAACGGGTGGTCGTAAACCCATTGTTTGCCCGCCGGCAAATCTTTCGGCGTAATTGTTTTATACAATTTGCCGTCCACGTAAAAACCAATTTTGTTTTCGCCCCACTCGGCTACGTAAACGTGAAAATCGTCGGCGAATTTTTGGTTGTTCGCCAAACTAAACGGCGCGCCGACTCCATTCGCGCCCGAATATCCGGGACCGTGAATCGTGCCGTGAACGGTTAAAGGCTCGCGCCCGATGTTTTCCATCACGTCAATTTCGCCGCACTGCGCCCAGCCGACCTTATCGATGTTGTTGCCCAGCATCCAAAACGCCGACCACATTCCCTGCTCGCGCGGAATTTTTATTCGAGCTTCAAACCGCCCGTACTTTTGGTCGAATTTTCCCTTGGTAATCAGGCGCGCCGAAGTATATTTGCATTGTCCGTACCAGCATTTGAACGAGAAGGGCAAATCTTTTTTTATCGACTTGATGACGAGCGAACCCGCGCCGTCGTGATAAGCATTTTCTATGTCGTTCGTATAATATTGCAATTCCTGATTTCCCCAACCCGCGCCGCCGATTTCCGCCGTCCATTTTGTCGCATCAACGGGCGTGTTCGCAACTTTATTGAATTTATCTTTAAAGGCGAGTTTGCGGTAACGAATTTGCGCCTGCGCCGACGCCGTATAGCAAAACAACCCCGCAAAAGTTAAAAATACAATCGAGATTACTTGAAATTTTCTGCTCATAAATCTTCTTTGCTTAAGCCGAAAAAGCGGGAATTAATTTCAAGCAAACCGGCGTCGGAACTTGCGCCACGTTTCCGGTCAAAACGAGTTTTCCGCTTTTTTCGTCAATCCGAAATACCACAATCGAATCCGAATTTTGATTTGCCGCGAGCAGAAATCGCCCCGTCGGGTCGATTGCAAAATTACGCGGCGTTTTACCGCCCGTCGAGACGTGTTCGACGTATTCGAGCTTGCCGGTTTTTTCGTCAATCCGGTAGGAAACGATGCTGTCGTGTCCGCGATTCGAGCCGTAAAGAAATTTTCCGTTCGGCGAAACGTGAATGTCCGCGCAAGTGTTCGCGCCGGAAAAAACGGCGGGCAAGGTCGGCACGGTTTGAATTTCCTTCAGCGTTCCTTGCCGCGCGTCGTATGCCAGCGAGGAAATTGTTGTATCGAGTTCGTTGATGACGAAGGCGAATTTCCCGTTTCGATGAAACGCAAAATGCCTGGGTCCCGCGCCCGCTTTCGTCTTATAAAAGGCTTGCGTCTGGTTCGGCTTTAACTTGCCGGTTTTGACATCAAACCGGTAAATCATCACCTTGTCAATGCCCAAATCGTTGGCAAATGCAAATCCGTTGTTTTTGTCCAGCATTATCGAATGCGCGTGCGCCGCTTCCTGTCTTTCCTTGTTTGCGCCCGAACCCGAATGCTGTGCCGAATCAACTGCCGCGCCGAGTTTTCCGCCCGTTTGAATCGGGAAAACCGAAACATTGCCGCCGACGTAATTTGCGACCAAAACGAATTTTTCATTTTCCGAAACGGTAATGAAACACGGCGCGCCGCCTAAACTCGGCTGTTTATTTAGAAATTTCAAGTCGCCGGTTTTCTGGTCAATCGCAAATGCGCTGACCGCGCCGCTTTTTACGCCTTCATATTCGACGGTTTCGTTGACGGCGTAAAGATATTTTTTATCTTTATCAATCGCCAGATACGACGGCTCGACGACATTTTTCACTGTTTTATACGACTTTAATTCGCCGGACGCGAGATTTAATTTGTAAATATAAATTCCTTCACTACGGCTTTTGCCCGAAGTATAAGTTCCGACGTAAACCAGCATTTCCTTTGCTTTTTTGTCGTTCATCTTTTGCCCGAAAATCGAATTAGCGAGCGATAAACCCGTCGTTCCAACGGCAGCGACCTTTAAAAAATCGCGTCGCGTAAAATTTTTATTTTTTTTAGATTGCATGAAATTGATAAAGATTTTTATAAGCGCGTTCGGCTAAAACCAACGCGCCGCAAACACCGCTTTCGCCGCCGAGTTCGGCGGGCAAAATCGCCACTTTTTCAAGCGGAACCATTGATACGAATTCGGGAAGATATGAACGCAACGGCGTAAAAAGCAACTCGCCCGCCGAAGCGACGCCGCCGCCGATAATAACGGCTTCCGGCGCAATCAGAGTGATGATATTGCCGACTCCGACGGCAAGAAAACGACACGTCTCCGTCCAGATTTCGCTTGCCAGTTTGTCCTTGCGCCGAACGGCTTCGACAACGGTTTTCGCCGTTACGTCATTGATATTCGAGACCATTTCGTTCATCAAGCTCGGCTCGCCCGCCGCTAATCGCTCTTTGGCTCGCCGCGCAATGTGAACTCCGGCGCAAATGGTTTCCAGACAGCCGGTTGAACCGCAGTTACAGCGCACGCCGCCTTCGGGTTGAATAATCGTGTGTCCGAGTTCGCCCGCGCCAGCGCCGACGCCGTGTATGATTTCGCCGTTGATTATAATTCCGCCGCCGACGCCGGTTGAAACCGTAATGTAAACGATATTTTTGAAACCGCGTCCCGCGCCGTAAACGTATTCGCCGAGCGTTGCCGTGTTTGCGTCGTTGTCGAGAACGACGGGAACTTGAAAACGCTCTTGAACGAGTTTGACGATGGGGAAATTGTCCCAGCCCCGCAAATTTGCAGGCGACATTACCAAACCTTTTTCAACGTCGAGCGGCGACGGGCAGCCGACGCCGATTGCAACTAATTCGACTCGATTTTCTTCGAGCATTTCCGCTATCGCCCGCGAAATTTTCTCAACGATTCGGTAAGCGCCGGTTTCAACATCAGTCGGCAGACGACGGGCGGCGATTTTTTCGCCTTCGAGCGTTTCGAGCGCGACGGCGATTTTTGTCCCGCCGATGTCTATTCCGGCAATAACTTCGTTCATCCTGATAACCGGTTAAATCTGATTAAAATTAACTTTAATTACTTTTTTGTCGCCGCACTCGGAAAAGCGATTTTTCTGATGCGGTCGCGTCTTTCGGTCGACGAAACGTCTTTGAGATTCGGCATCTCGGCGGCAGCCGCAATCAACAACTTCATTCCCGGCACGACGGCAAATTCTAAAGCGGCTTTCGGCTTAGCGATTTGGTCGAGCATCTTTAACTTCGCGTCGCGCCATTCGGCGGGTGGCGCGGAATTCTTTTCCAAATATGAAACGGCTTCCAAACCGATTGCGCTTAAATTCCGCCAGTCTTCGGCAAGCGGTTTCGCTTCGCTCAAAGCCGGAGATTTTTCCATCATCGGCGCAAGTTCGGCTGCCGCATCGCTCCATTCGGTCAGCATTAATCGAATTTTTTCCGTATTGCCCGTCGAACCATCCATCAACATTTCGTCAACCGTTCGGTTAAAAATTCGCGCATTCGGCGCGTCGGCTTGAGCGGCGTCAATTAATCCGGTCAGCGGCGAAAGCATCGTTTGCGGGCGCAGTTGGTAACGGCGATATTCTTTGACCGGCTCAATTACGGAGACGAGCGATTGCAACACGGAAATGTCCTGATTATTCGCCAGACGGCGCAGCAACATCGCTTGATTTTTGCGATGCGTCAGACCTAATTCTTCCAACTGCACATTTATTACCGCCAAGCGGCGATACATATCGTCAATTTGATTGACTTCGCGCGGCGACCAGAAGCGTTCGGCAATCGCCGCTGTGCGCGCCCAGATGCGTGAATCAATCGTCTCCGGCGAAACCCATTCGCTCCACATCGTCGCCTCGCCGCCTAAGATTCGTTTTTGTTCTTCCGGCGTCAAAGCTGTATCGGCGGCAATCGGGTCAACGGCGTAATGCTGCGCGGCGGGTTGCATCAGGTCAATGTAATAGCCGTTCGACAAAACGCCCTGAAAACCTTGACGGGCGGCTTCGGCGAGCGCCTTCTGTCCACGCCACGAATGAATGACGACATCTTTGGGCAAATCCGGCTGAAAAATTTCGTCCCAGCCCATCATAATTTTGCCGTTGTCCTTCAAAAATTTGAGTATGCGTTTGTTAAAATAAGTTTGCAGTTCGTGGTTGTCCTTGATTCCTTTTTCGCGCATAAAGGCTTGAATTTTCGGATTCGCCGTCCATTGTTTGCCTTCGTTTTCATCGCCGCCGATGTGCATATAAGCGTCGGGGAAAAGCGCGGACATTTCCTTAAAAAAGTCTTTCAGAAGTTTATAAGTTTTCTCGTTCGTCGGGTCGAGCGTCGGGTCGAAAATTCCCGGCTTGCGCTCGATTTTATACGGTCCGGGCGCGCTGCCGATTTCCGGGTGACTGACGAGCCACGCGGTTGCGTGTCCGGGCATATCGAATTCGGGCATCACGCGAATTCCTCTGTCCGCCGCGTATTTGATGATTTCCCGAATTTCGTTTTGCGTGTAAAAATCGCCGTCCGAACCCATTTGATGAAGTTCGGGAAACTTCCTGCTCTCGACGCGAAATCCCTGGTCTTCGGTCAGATGCCAGTGCAGAACATTTAATTTAACCGCCGCCATCGCGTCCAGGTTACGTTTTAAAACTTCCATTGGCTGAAAATGCCGCGCGGAATCAATCATCAAACCGCGCCAAGCAAAACGCGGTTTATCTTGAATGGAAACGGCTGGAAAATAAAACCCGTCTTTGTCGCTTTCCAATAATTGCAGAAAAGTTTCGAGTCCGCGCATCGCGCCAACGGTTGTGGAAGCGGTTATTTTCGCTTGTCTGTCGGTAATTTCCAGATTATAAGATTCATCGTCGCTGAGTTTCGGAACGGCGTTCCCGGTTGACTGCGTTTCGATTAAAAGTTGCGCGTTCGCCGCGTCGCTCGACAAATCACGTGGTAATTCCAAAACCGTGCGACCTTCAAGGCGGCGCATCACGCGAAAAATATAAGACTTCAAACGCTCGTCGGTTTGTCTTCTGACGGCGACCGTGAAATTTTTGGAAACGGGCAATCTGCCGTTTTTCCAGTTTACGCTCGCCGGAACGGGCATCAGATTGCGCCGCGCCGTCTCTAAATTTTGCGCCGAAATGCCGTAAAAGCTGATAAAGATTACAGCCAAAATTATGAAATTTTTCATCGAAATCTTCTGCATAAGTTGGAATTTATTCGTTCGATTTTTCAACAAATTTAGCCTGGAACAAATAAACATTCGGTTTCGGAATAAACGACGTTTGAAAATTAAACGAACAACTTTCAATTGCTGGTCGTCGCTCGTTCCGAAACCAAAACCTGTCGATTATTTAAGCGTGAATTTGTCGTTTAAACCGCCGATCATTATCGTAAAATCGCCCGGCTCGACAGTCGGTTTGTTGTCCGAGCCAATGAACGAAAAATCTTCGCGGTTTAGTTTGAAAGTCAAAGTTTTGCTTTGTCCGGGTTCGAGCGAAATCTTGGCAAAGCGTTTGACGCGCTTTCCCGCCGGAGAAAGCGTCGCCACTTCGTCGCGCAGATATAAAATCGCTGTTTCTTTGCCGGCGCGATTACCGGTATTGCGGACATCAACATTAACGGTAACTTCGCCGTTCATCGGGATTGATTTCGACGAAAGCCGCAGATTGCTGTATTGATAAGTCGTATAACTTAAACCCGTGCCGAACTCGAACTGCGGTTTGTTGGCGGCATTGCCAAAAGTCGTTTCTTCGGTTTCAAACAATTTGTGGTCGTAAGTGATTAAATTGTTCGGATTTCGTGGATATGTGAACGGCAGTTTGCCGTTCGGATTGTAATCGCCGAAAAGAACGTCGGCGATTGCCGTTCCGCCTTCGTTGCTCGGATTGAGCGCGAGCAGAATGCCCGGAACTCTATCGGCAATCCGGTTGATAATGCGCGGGCGACCTTCGACCATCACGACGACGACGGGTTTTCCGGTGGCGATAATCGCTTCGGCAAATCTCAACTGCGTTTCCGGCAAAGTCAAATCGGTAATGTTTCCCGGCGTTTCCGTGTAAGAACCTTCGCCCAAACACAAAACGACGACATCGGCATCTTTGGCTTCGTCAACCGCTTTTCTCACGTCAACTTCTTCGTCAATGTCGGTCGGCGTGGAATTCGACGGCGAACCGGCTTTGCGCGTGATGCGCGTTCCCTGCACGAACTCGAAATTTCGTCTGCCGACTTTCGCTTCAACCGCCTGCCGAATCGTCATTTTATCTTTCGGGTAAAGCGACGGCTCCGAA
>JALZOE010000214.1 GCA_030857325.1 Acidobacteriota bacterium | reverse complement strand
TAAACTTCGCGAAGGAGCAGAAAATTATGATTAATTTCAAAAATAAAAAAAACGCGCTGGCGGTTTTTGCATTAGCAGCGGGACTGGCGGTTTTGCCGTCGCCTTTGACGCGCACAAATGCGTCAGACCACATTGATTCGCCGATTATCACGCAGGACAGAGGCTCGGATTTAGCCGATACGTTTGCCTTTTTAGACCCGAATGATAACTCAAAAGTCGTTTTAATTATGTCAACGCAAGGCTTCGTCGTATCGGGCGAGCATTTCGGGATGGCGATTTTCGACCACAACATTCGTTATCGTTTCGAGATTGAAAACACGGGCGATGCCAAACCCGACGCTTTCGTTGACGTTCTTTATTCGCCGGGACTCGGGCGCGTAACGCCGCAGACGGCGACGATTGAACTGTCGAACGGCAAGAAGTTCACCGCGCAAACGACCGTTTCAGACCAGGAATACAAAGCGCCTGAATTCGTCATCACGAACAACAGCGAAAACAACGCCGCGTTTTACGCCGGTGTTGCGGACGACCCGTTTTTTCTTGACGACACGGGCGCAAATCGCTTCGTCGCATCTTCGATTATGAATCCGGGACGACCGAATAAATCATTATTAAGCGAGCGCGGCGGGCGCGACACTTACGCGGGCTTTAACACTTTGATAACGGCAGTCAGCGTTCCGGCTTCGATGCTCAAAGGCAGAGGAAACGTCATCGGCGTCAACGCCGTGACGCAGCGCCGGGAGCGTCAAAAAATCGGTAAAAATAATCAAGTTACCGGCGACGGCGATTGGGTAACGGTTGACCGCGACGGCGGACCGCTGGTTAATAACGGTTTGATTCCGCCGCCGCGCAAAGACGAATATAACGCCGCTTCGACCGAAGACGACGCGAAAGGCAGATTCAAGGACGACCTCGTAAAATCGCTGAAAAATTTGGGAACGGACGACGCGCATATTGCGATGCTGGCGAAAGCCGCGGTTGAAACCGGCGATATTTTGCGGCTCGATTTAAGCGTGCCGAACAGAGGCGCGGGCGGCGGCAATAACAAAGACGGCGGCTTCGGCAAGATGGGCGGACGGCGGCTGCAGGACGACGTGGTTGATATGGTTTTCACGATTATCAACAACGGCAGACCGCTCGGCGATAAAGTTGACCGCAACGACGTAGCGTTTCTGAATCAATTTCCGTTCGTCGCCAAACCGACGCAGCCATTCCCGCCGGGAAGCGGACCGGACGATCGAACGCGGCAGTAGATTTAAAATTTCCGCACCGGAATCTTTCTCTTTTCGGTGCGGAAATTTTGTAAGAAAAATTGCCGTGCAATAGTTTTGATTTTCTAACCAATTAAAAATTACCCAGAAATTCGAGGAGAAAAATTAATGTTTTACAAAAAAAGTAAAAAGCTAGTCTTCATTGCTTTATTTCTAATTACAGCAATGGTAATTCAATTAAACTTCGTGCGGCAGGCTCAGGCATCCGACCACATTGACGGACCGCAGCTTGCCCACGACCACGCTTCGGACATCAACGATATGTATTTCTTTCTCGACCCGAACGACAATTCGAGGGTCGTGATGATTATGACGATCAATCCGTTTCTGATTTCGTCGGAAATAATCGGACAGGCGATTTTCGACCACAATCTGCGCTACAGATTTGAAATCGAAAACACCGGCGACGCGCGCCCCGATCGCTTTATTGACGTTAGATTCACGCGCGGAGTCGGACGCGAAGTCGAACCGCAGACCGCGCTGGTGACGCTTCCCAACGGACAAAGATTCGAAGCGGCAATGAATGCTTCGATTCCAAACGTCGAACTTCGGAGCGACGGGATTCCGATTCTCGAAAACTCCGGTCTTGACCTTAACGGGCTGCTCAACGGGGAAAATTTTATCGCGCGAACAAACATTCCGTCGCAAGGCGACGACACGAACGACATTGAGCCGCCCGCCTTGCCGGTCACTACCGATTCAGCCACCGGAGTCAGCTTTTTCGCGGGCGTAACGGACGACCCGTTTTTCCTCGACAACACCGCTGCGAATCGTTTTGTTTTATCATCAGTTCGCAATCCGGGAAATCCCAATCGTGAAGTTTTTAGAAATCGAGCCGGATTTAACGCGCCCGACGGTTCGGACCCGAATGCGGATAATCAAGGCGCGGCTCCGCTTCAGGCGCGAAATCAAGGTGTCAATCAAGGCGCGGGACGCGACACATATGCCGGTTTCAGCACTTTAACAATCGCCGTCAGCGTGCCGTCGGCAATGTTGCGCGCCGGAAACAGACGTTTTAGAAATTTCTCCGGTGATGAACTCGGTTTGAACGGAGTAACGCAGCGTCAGCGTCTTCAAATCGTCAGACCGGACGGTCAGGTCAGCGGCGCGGGCGATTGGGTCACGGTTGACCGCGAAGGCGTTCCGCTCGTCAATAATGGTCTGATTCCGCCCGCCCGTAAAGACGAATATAACGGCGCGAGAACGATTGACGACGCGCGCGGCAGATTTAGAACCGACCTGATTATTTCGCTGAAGAATTTCGGCACGAGCGATGAAAATATCAGAAGACTTCTGGATATGATTCAAGTCAGAGGCGACATTCTGCGTCTTAATTTGAGAGTTCCGAACAGCGGTCCCGGCGGCGGCAGCAATCCCGACGGCGGCGCGGCAAATATGGGCGGACGCAGGCTTCAGGACGACGTGGCTGATGCGACATTCACGCTGATTAATAACGGGCAGCCGCTCGGCGACTTTGTTGACCGCAACGAATTTATTTTCGGCAACACGTTTCCGTTCGTCGCGCCGCAGGTGATGCCGAATCCGAACGGAATTAATAGCGTGGATGACAGAACACGTCTCTAGTTTTCAATTTTTTGTCCGTGTCTGAAAATTTTAATTTTCACACACGGACAAATGCCGATAAGGAGCGGGGCGCAAAGATGATGAGACTGGAAATATTTCATTTTCGACCTCGTTCCTTATCTTTTATAATGATGCAGAAATCGAAAAACAAATTTGTTCTGTTCGTTCTTTTAATGTCCGTCTCGCTGCTGGCGAGTGCCTGCGGCGGAGCGCAGTCCGCCACGAGCAATCCGGCGACAATCTCCGTTCCGCCCGCCGCGCCGATTTCCTCGGATGATAAGACAACCGAGAACGCAATTTTATTTCTTGAAAATAAAATCAGGCAAGACCCCGAAGATTTCAGCGCGAACAACAAACTCGCCGGTTTTTATTTGCAGCGTTTGCGGGAAACTGGAGACACCGCCTATCTTGATTTAACATTTCGCGTCGCCCGCGCCTCGCTCGCCTCTGTGCCGGAGGTGCGAAACGCAGGCGGACTTGCCGCGCTCGCGCTTGCCGAATTTGCGGCGCACGATTTCGCCGGCACCCGCGACCATGCCGTTCGCCTTATCAAACTTGAACCGGGTAAAAGTTACCCACAAGGGATTTTGGGCGACGCGCTGGTCGAACTCGGCGAATATGACAAAGCCGAAATCGCTTACAAAAAAATTACGCTGCTCGACGTCGGCGGCAGCCACAACAGCGAAGCAAGATTTGCCAGACTCGCGCAGCTTCGCGGCGACAATGCCGGAGCGCGGAAGCATTTTACGACCGCTCTGACGCTCGCGCTCAACCAGCCCGCGCCGCCGCGCGAAACCGTCGCGTGGCTTCGCTGGCAGTTGGGCGAAACCGCATATTCGGTCGGCGATTATCAAATCGCAGAAAAACATTACCACGATGCGCTGACGACATTCCCCGATTATTACCGCGCCATCGCATCAATGGGAAAAGTTCGCGCCGCCAACAATGATTTGCCGGGCGCTATCGCGCAATACGAAAAAGCCGTCCGCCTTTTGCCCGACCCGCAGTTTATTGCTGCGCTCGGCGATTTATATAAGCTCGCGGGGCGCGAAGAAGATGCGAAAAGACACTATGAATTAGTCGAACAAATCGGGCGCTTGAGCGAACTTAACGGCGCACTTTATAATCGGCAGCTTGCGCTTTTTTACGCCGACCACGACATAAAAACCGACGCGGCTTACCGGCTCGCGGCGAAAGAATACGAAGTAAGAAAGGACATTTACGGCGCGGACGCGCTCGCTTGGGCAGCGTTGAAAGCTGGAAAATTGATCGAAGCGCAGGGGGCGATAAAAGACGCTTTGCGGCTCGGCACAAACGACGCGCGAATTTTCTATCACGCCGCGATGATTGCCCGCGCTTCGGGCGATGAAACGGCGGCGCGTGATTATTTGCAGCGCGCGCTCAAACTCAATCCGCAATTTGACCCGCTGCATTCGGCAATCGCCCAGGACATTGCTCGAAATCAATGACAAAATAAGAAAGCCGAACAAAAATATACGCATCACAAGGAGCAAAACAATGAGCGAAGAAAAACGTCCGCTGGCGGAAGAATTTGAAGGCGAGAAATTGCCGTATCCGGCGAAACAGTCGGAGATGAAGCGGCAGCCCGACAGCGATTTATCGAATTATAAACCGGCGGGAAAATTAAAAGACAAGATTGCAATTATTACGGGCGCGGATTCCGGCATCGGGCGAGCGGTGGCAATTGCGTTTGCGATGGAAGGCGCGAAGGTAGCGATTGTTTATAACGAAAACGACGACGACGCGGCGGAAACAAAGCGTTTGTGCGAAGCAAAAGGCGGCGAATGTTTAGTCATAAAATCCGACGTGCGTTACCGGCAAATGTGTTTCGACGCGGTTGAAAAATGCGTCGCGGAATTCGGCGGATTGAACATTCTCGTCAACAACGCCGCTTTTCAAAAAGCGCAGAAAAACTTTGCCGACATCGAGGAAGAAGATTTACGGCGCACGTTTGAAACAAATATCTTCGGCTACTTTTTTATGGCGCAAGCCGCGCTGCCGCACTTGGAAAAAGGCGACGCGATTATCAATACGGGCAGCATCGTCGGCAAAACCGGCATTCCGCTTCTGATTGATTATTCTTCGTCGAAAGGCGCGATTCATTCTTTTACAAAATCGCTTGCGCTGAATTTGGGCGAGAAGGGAATCCGCGTCAACTGCGTCGTTCCTGGTCCGGTCTGGACGCCGAATATTCCCGGGACGATGCCGGTTGAAGAAGTCGAAAATTTCGGTCACGAAGTCGCGCTGAAACGTCCCGGTCAACCGGAAGAATTAGCTCCGGCGTATGTTTTGCTCGCGTCGAGCGACGGCAGTTTTATGACCGGCAGCATCGTTGATGTCACGGGCGGAAAATTATCGAGCGATGCTTGAAACTTTCAAACGGCACTGGCGCGAATATCTGATGGAAGCTGTCGGGTTGGCGGGCTTCGTTCTCGGCGCGGGTTGTTTGGCTGTTTTTCTCGAACATCCCGATTTTCCCACGATGCGAAGCTCATTCGGCGGCGCGGAAAACGCGATTTGGCGGCGCGTTCCGCTCGGTTTAATAATGGGCGCGTATATTGCCGTCGTTATTTATTTGTTTGGCGAAAAATCTGGAGCGCACATTAATCCGGCGACGACCTGGGCTTTTTT
>JALZOE010000019.1 GCA_030857325.1 Acidobacteriota bacterium | reverse complement strand
GACCTGTGGGTCGCCGGGCGCGGCGGCACGATGCTGCGGCGTTCGGAAACGCTATCGACCATTAAGGTTTCCTCGTCGTCGAAAGCGCCGCCGACTTTGCGTCCCGGCGTTACAAAAACCAAGCCGAGACCGCGCGTTCCGTTGCTGACCGTTCCCGACGACGGCGATATTGAGGTCGCCGCGCCGCCGAAAAAAGACAATTAAACGGAAAACGGAAAATGAAAAATTGAGAAGGAATTTAATTTTCAATCTTTTGTTTTCCGTTTTCTATTAAAATAGAAATCCATTCGCCGTCAATTTCGATTTTTAGCTTTGAGCTTTGAATATTAAACTTTGAACTTAATTCTCCGACGACCCAATCTTCCTGTTCCCGCAAAATTCCCGACAGCAGAAGCGTTTTCCCGAATTTTGCGACCAATAATGGCAGAAGCGGAACGATGACGTCAGCCGTTAAATTGGCGCACACAAAATCGAACTGCGGCGTCTTTTCGTCAATCGAGCCGACATAAAATTCAATATCTTCGACTCGATTGATTTCGGCGTTTTCGCGGGCGATTTTGATTGAATCCTCATCCGTATCGCAAGCCAGAAACGAATTGCGAGTTGCAAGTTGCGAGTTATAAGTTAAATCTTTTACGACTGCGGACTGCGGACTGCGGACTGCGGACTTTATCTTCGCGGCGGCAACCGCCAAAATTCCCGTGCCTGTTCCGACATCTAAAAAACTTTCGCCGCTGTAATTTTCTTCGATTGCCTTTAAGCAAAGCCTCGTCGTTTCGTGCGTTCCCGTGCCGAAAGCCATACTCGGCTCGATGCGGACGACGATTTTATCCAATGCGGCAGGCAGTTTATACCAGACCGGCGCGATGATAAATTTTTCGGTTTCGGTCGGTTTCCACGATTTTTTCCATTCGGCAAGCCAATCTTTATTTTCAACCGCTTTCCATTCGGACTTTTTTATCGAATCGTTTGAAAATCCGTAAATCCGCAGCGCTTCCGACAATTCCCTTTGCAGAATTTCATCATCCGGCTTTTCGTTAAAATAACCGGCGACGCATAAAGTTTCCTTCGGTTTGTCTTTGCCTAAATTATTTATTTCCGTGCCGGGCGCGTCGAGTTGATTCAAAGCGAACTCGATTGCTTCGGATGCATTTACGTCAACCGTAATTTCCAGCGCAAACCAATTTTGTTCGGTCGGTTTTGTCATTTGTGATTTATTTTCGCTTCAAAAAAGCTATTCCTGAATACCGATTTCGTCCAAATCCTGACCGCGATTGCGCCAATCTTCGACGACTTTGACGAAAAGCTGCAAAAAGACTTTTTTACCCAGAAGTTTTTCGATGTCGTAGCGCGCTTCCGTGCCGATGGTTTTCAGTTTTATGCCGCCTTTGCCGATGATGATTCCCTTCTGTGAGCTTCGCTCGACAAAAATCGCGCAGTGAATTTTTATTCTTTCCGGGTCTGATTCGTCGAATTTTTCGGTTATGACGGCGGTAACGTAAGGAATTTCGTCGCCCGTCGTTTGCAGAATTTTTTCTCTGACCATCTCGCTAACCAAAGTGCGAAGCGGCTGGTCAGTCATTTCGTCTTCGGCGAAAATGGGTTCGGCTTCCGGCAGATGCTTTGTAATTTGTTTTAACAAATTTTCAATCGCTGCGCCTTTGAGCGCGGAAATTGGCACGATTTCCACAAAATCGTATTCCTTTGAATAAAATTCGATGAGCGGCAAAAGCTCTTTTTTATCTTTGATTTTATCGATTTTATTGAGAACCAGAACGGCGGGTTTTTCCGATTGTTTGATTAAATCGAGAACAAATCGGTCGCCGTTTCCCGTTGACACGGAAGCGTCGCGCATTAAAACGACCACATCGACCGACAAAATCGCGTCGTGAACAGCGGACATCATCCGGCGATTGAGCAGATAACCGGGTTTGTGAACGCCAGGCGTGTCGATAAAAACGATTTGCCCGCCGTCGAGCGTGACGATGCCTTTGATTTTATGGCGCGTCGTCTGCGGTTTGTTGGAAACGGCGGCGATTTTTTCGCCGACGAGGTGATTTAAAAGCGTCGATTTACCCGCGTTCGGGCGACCGATGAGCGCCGCGTAGCCGCTGCGGAAGTTTTCGGAATTCATTCAATAGAAGTTAGCAGAAAGGCGAGTGAAAAGTGAAAAGTGAAAAGTGAAAAGTGAAGGCGTCAGCATAAAAATTGAGAGAAAATAGAATTAAACCTGATTTTTTCACGCGCAGCTTTTCACTTTTAGTTTTTCACTTTTCACTTTTAGTTTTTCACTTTCTTCAGCAGCCTATCTCGCGCATCGACCGCTTCGTCGTATGCTCCGTCCGGCACTTTGCCGAGTTTGACGGCGGCTTCGTAGATTTTGGCGGCGTATTCGTCCTCGCCGTCATACTCGTAGATTCTGCCGAGCGCGACATACGAGCGTGAAAGTAAGGTAAGCGCGGTTTCGGCTAAACCTTTTTCGGTTGAATTGACGTTGATTGAAACCGTGTCGTCCGCGTCGATTTTGCCGGTCGCCGTGCGAAGGACGTTTTCGTAAGCGACTTTGGCGTCGAGAAGATGCTGATTGCGAATGTTTTCGTCCCGCACGCCTTCGGCTTGCAGGCTCGAAAGTCGTCCGAGCGTGTAGTAAATGCGCGGCGACTCATTCGGATTGGCGTCCAATAGCTGATTAAGCGAGACGCGGGCTGCCGGATAATTCTTATTTTGAATGATTTTATCGATGTTGAGCAGTTTGACGGTTACGGGATTGTTGACGGCGGCGTTTTGGTTCGTATTTTCTCCGCTCGATTTTCTCGCTTCACGCGCCGCCGTCGCGCGCGTTCGCGCTTCGGCAAACTGCGGCAGTCGATTAACTTCTTTAGTCGTGTCGAGCGATAAAATTATATCGCGGAACGAGCTGGCAATATCGAATCCCGAATTTTCCAGACCCTTTAACTGGTCGGCAAAATAAAACGCCAGAACCGCGCCTTTTTCGTAAGACTCGGACAATTGCACGGCGGTTTCGTCCGCCAGAGATTTTTTGAACGCTTCGAGTTCGGCGGAAACTTTGCGTTTTTCTTCGTCCGTTCCGAGCAAATCTATTTTTCGGCGAGCTTGCGCGGTGGCGATTTGCGATTTTTTATATTCGATTTGGCGCGCGTCCGCCGCCGCGACGAGCGAGCGCGAAACGGCGAGAAACGGGTCGGGCGAAACGTTCGGGTTTTCCTTGCGCCGCTCGGCGAGCAAAACTCTAATGCCGTCGTTCATCGTCAAAACGTCTTTGGCGTTGCTCAAAACGAGCGCGTCAACGACAAATTGCAGGTAAGCGCGGCGAACTTCCGACTGGCTCAAATCGGTTTCCGGCGGCACGACCGCGAAATAATCGTCGCCGATATTCAGGAAATTAACCGTCCCGCGCGGGGCAAGCATCTCCGGCACGACAAAAAAACGGCGCGCTCGTTCGCGGATTTCGGTCTGCTGTAAAGTTTTCTTTTTATTTTTCGCCGGTTTCGATTCGGTTTTAATGCGTTCGATATAGGTTATTTGCGGTTTCGTGTGCAGGTAATTAAGCAGCTCGCCGACCATCGCGGCGGCGGAACGTCTCAACTGCTGGTCTTCCGCCTGATAGATTTTAACGTATTCGTCGATTTTCGCGCCCGTCAACCGGCGGTAAAATTCGCGGACGAGCGGCGCGTAATCGAGAACCTCGAGCAAATCGCCGGGCAAATCCGTCGCCCGCGCCGGGTCGGAAAGGTCTGGAACGGGACTTAAACTGTAAGCCATCGAAACGAACGGCGCGATTAACTCGCCCGGCGTCTGATTCGGATGACGGCGTTTATACTGGTCGAAAAAATTTTTTATCTTTTGGCGTAGTTCCGGGTTGACGGTTTCCAAATCGGCGCGCACCCGCGTACGAAATTCCGCGCCTTTTGGGGTTAAAGGTGTGTCGATTCCGGCGGCTTCAAGTGAAGCCAGCACCGTCATCAGACGCCGGTCGGGTTCGACGCGAACGCCGTATTCGGTCAAATCGAAAGGCGCCGATTTCTGGGCGAACGCGCTCGCCGCCGAAAGCAGGATTAAAGCAAAAAATAAAACTTTTCTCATTGTATTGTCGGTTAAAATTAAAGAAGCGAAAGACGCATCACAGGCAAAGAAAAGGGGAATTTGACTATAAATATCTTTGCCTGTTCTGCGTCTTTCACTTTTTAAAGATGCCTTTTCGCCGATTATAGATGTCTTTCAAGCGGTTTGAAAGCGCGCAGATAAATTTTAATATGCCGCCGCGCAAATCATTTCGACTTTATCAAAAAAATTGCCAGCCTGCTGTTGTCGCCCAAAACCTTCGCTTCGACCGAATCGCTTTGCGTCAAATCGGCTGAATATTCGAGCGGAGCGAAAACCAGCGCTTTTTTTACGCCCGCGCTTTTCATTTCTTCGAGCATCTCGGCAATCGAAAAAAAACGTCTCTGTTTTCCGTCCGCCGCCCGGACGAGTCTGCCCGCGCCGTAAAATTCGGCATTGTGCGAAATTACGTTAAAACTCAAAATCTTTTCCGACGCATAACCCTGAGCGTCGGCGGTTTCGATTAAAGTTTCGACCGTTTCATCGCGCGCGAAATTCATTACAAAAAACTGCAAAATAATAACAACGCAGGCGAAAGTCGTAAAAGCGAGCGCCTGCAAAGCAATCCGTCGTTTCCGATTATTCCGCACAAACCGCGAAACGTATTCCGCTGTCAAAATGAGCGCGGCGGGCAGCGCGGGTAAAATATAACCGGGCAGCTTCGAGCCGGAAAAGGAAAAGAAAACGAGTGGAACGAGCAGCCACGCCAAAGCGAAAGTTTGGAGTTTGGAGTTTGAAGAGTTGAGAGTTGAGGAATTTTCCTGTCTTTGAACTTTGAACTTTGAACCTTGAACTTTGATTAAACCCCAAACCGACGCGAGAAAAAACGGCAGCCACGGCAAAGTCATCAGCGGCAGAACGAGCAGAAAAAACCAGAACGGCTGCGGATGCTGGTATTTATTTGAAGTGTAGCGCGCAAAATGATGCTGGATAAAAAATTCGTCGATAAACGTCCAGCCGTTCGTCAGATACATCGGCACATACCAGAGCGCGGCGACTGCCAAACTCAAAAGCGTTCCCCATAAAAGACTGGAAACAAAAGTTTTATTCGGCAAACGACGGCTTAAAACATAATAAAAAGCGACGATTGCAAGCGGAAAAACAATGCCGATTAAACCTTTTGCGAGCAGCGCGACGCCGATGAAAAAGTGAAAAGTGAAAAGTGAAAAGTGAAAAGTGAAGCCTGATTTTTTTTCCGCCTGGTCGAAGATAAAAAACGCGACGAGCGCCGCCGTTATCGGGAAAGTCAAAATAATGTCGAAGCTCGCGCCGCGCGAAAACGCCAGCAAGCCGATTGACGACGCCGCGATTATAAAAAGCCAGTTCGGTAAATCGTGAATCGTCAATCGTGAATCGTCAATTGCCTGTTCATCCCGAACAAAATCACGGCTGACCGCCGACCGCTGACTGCTGACCGCTTTTCCCAAAATCCATAAACTAAAAATCGTTCCCAAGCCGAATAACGCCGAACCGAAGCGCGCCGCGAATTCCGAGACGCCGAATATTTTGTATGAAACGATTTGCAGCCAGTAGAGCAGCGCCGGTTTTTCAAACCAATTGAAACCGCCCAAAGTCGGCGTTACAAAATCGTTTCGCTCGAACATTTCTCGCGCTACCTGCGAATAACGAGATTCGTCGGGACCAAGCAGCGAAATTGAGCCGAGCGCGAAAAAATAAACGAAAACGACAATCGACGCGAAAATAATCCAAACAAATTTAGATTTTAGATTTCGGATTTTGGATTCGTCCTTTGTCATTTGTCCTTTGTTGGCGGAAAATAACAAGTATTGCCGAAAAACCTTTTACGTTCAAACTATGGAAACAATCCGAAACCCGAAACCCGAAATCCAGAATCTGCGAACCGCCGTCGTCGGCGTCGGAAGTCTCGGACGGCATCACGCGAGAAATTACGCCGAAATCGCATTAACAAACGAATCGAAATTCGTCGGCGTGTGCGATTCAAATGAAGCGAATGCCCGCGAAATCGCCGCCAAAAACGATTGCGAATATTTTACCGATTGGCGCGAGCTGCTCGATAAAGTCGATGCCGTTTCAATCGTTACGCCAACCGAAACGCACGCGGAAATCGCCTGCGCGTTTTTGGAACGAGGCATTCACGTCCTTGTTGAAAAACCATTTGCGAAAACTCTGGAAGAAGCCGACAGAATGATTGAAACCGCTGCCAAATCAGGCGCGCACATTATGGTCGGACATCTCGAACGCTTTAATCCGGCGATGGTTGCGCTTCGTCCTTTAGTTACAAAGCCGCTTTATTTCGAGATTCACCGCGTCTCCCCGTTTCCGAATCGCTCGCTCGATGTCGATGTCGTTCTCGACGTGATGATTCACGACCTCGACGCGATTCAATGGCTCGTCGGCGAAACGGTCAAAGTTTCCGAAATCCGCGCCGTCGGCATTCCCGTAATTTCCGACAAAGTTGACGCGGCAAACGCCCGCATCGAATTTGAAAACGGCGCGGTCGCCAACATCACGGCGTCGAGAATCGGCACGGAAAAGATTCGCAAAACCCGTTTTTATCAAACAAACAGTTATGTCATTTTAGATTACGCGACAAAATTCGCGTCCGTAACTAGCTTAGCGCCGAACGCGATTCATCCGCTTCTCGGAATTTCCGTCAATCGTCTGGAAATAAACGACATCGAACCGCTTTGTGCAGAAATCGAAGCGTTTATCGATTCCATTTTGCACGACAAAACGCCGCCGGTTACGGCGCGCGACGGACGACGCGCGCTTGATTTAGCGTTAGGCGTTTTAGAAAAAATTGACGAACACGCAAATAAAGTTTTTCCGAAATGAAGTCGGCAGAAATTTCCACATATTTACAAGAACGTATTGACGCCGGAGATTTTCCGTCCGCCGTTTATTTAGTTGCGGAACGAGGCGAAATCGTCTTTCAGGATGCGCTCGGTTTCGCGGTCGTCGAGCCTGAAAAAATCGAAGCGAATCTCGATACGATTTACGATTTAGCAAGTTTGACCAAGCCGCTCGTAACGGGTTTGCTGTGTGCGAAATTGATTGAAAAGGGCAAACTTAATCTTAAAGATAAAATTATTCGATTTTTTATTTTGTTCAACCGGGAAAACAAAAGTGAGATAGCAATCGAAAATTTATTGACTCATACGTCCGGTTTTTCGGCGTGGAAACCATTTTATTTGATGAACGACACGCGCCTACGAAGCGTAATTTTAGCTTTGATTGCCGACCAATCGCTTGAAAACACGTTGCAAACGCGAGTTACATACAGCGATTTAAATTTTATTTTACTCAGGTTTTTAATTGAAGATTTATACGGCGGCAGACGTTTTGAGGAGATTGCGGAAAAGGAAATATTTGAGCCTTTGAATCTGCGAAATACTTCATACAATCCGCCGAAAGACTTGCAAAAACGAATTGCCGCGAGCGAAAGGGGAAACGAATATGAAAAGCAAACTTGTATTGAACGAGGCTTTGATGTTTCAAAATACAATTGGCGCGAGCATCAAATTTGGGGCGAAGTTCACGACGGCAATTGTTATTTTATGAACGGCGTTTCGGGACACGCCGGACTTTTCTCAAACGTTTTCGAGACGTTCAAAATCGCACGGCAGTTTCTGGCGGAAGAAACTGTTTTGCTGAAACCGAAAACTTGTAAGCTTTTCCGCGCAAATTTTACAAAAGGTTTAAACGAAGCGCGTTCGATTGCGTTTCAGCTTGCCGAAACAAAAGATTCGACGGCTTCAAATGCTTTGTCGAAAGACAGTTTCGGACATCTCGGTTTTACCGGAACGAGCTTGTGGATTGAGCCGGAAACGAAGCGGATTTTTATTTTGCTGACCAATCGCACGCATAACCGCAAGCTGCCGTTTGCAAATATCAATGCCGTGCGGCGCAGGTTTCACGAGCTTGCCGCGCAGTTTTTGAACGAAAAGAATTAAACAAAATCTCGTCGTTTGACCGCAAATTTTCTGCAAACGGCGCAAATTAAATTGAAACGCCAATTAAAGCTCGGTTTGAAAACAAATCTTCGGACATCTAAACGGGCGAAACTTTAATCAAAAAAATCTTCCCGCAGTTGAAATTAGTGGATTTTCGGAGAATCAAAAAATGAAAAGGTTAACAGCGATTTTAGTATGTTTCGGCGTCTTCGGCGGTGCGATTTCGGCGCAATCCGGGCGTACGGCGCGTCCGCGAATCGTTCCGACGCCAACGCCGGTTGTCAGGCAAAACGATTCTTCCACGCAGAATAACGCAAATCGTCCGCCTGAGCTTAAAGGCGGAACAAGTTCTACGACTCAAATGCCGGCGGCAAATAATGACGAAACCGGCGAAGACGACGGCGAAGTTATCCGCGTCGAAACCAATCTGGTAACGATTCCGGTTTCGGTGCTTGACCGCAATGGCAGATTCGTCTCCGGTTTGCAGAAACAGGATTTTAAGATTTTCGAGAATGGCGTCGAGCAGCAGATTGACGGCTTCGCTTCGGTCGAGCAGCCTTTTACCGTGGTTTTGCTGATTGACGTGAGTCCTTCGACCGCTTATCAGATTGAAGAAATTCAGGACGCGGCGATTGGCTTTGTCAATCAACTGCGCCGCGACGACAAAGTTATCGTTATCTCGTTTGACGAAAGGGTTCGCGTTTTGAGCCGTCCGACCAGCGACCGAAACGCGCTTCGGTATGCGATTCAGCAGGCGGAGTTCGGCGACGGCACGAGTCTCTACGAAGCGGTCGATAACGCCATTAGCCGGCAATTGCGGCAAATCGAAGGTCGCAAAGCGGTCGTGCTTTTCACCGACGGCGTTGACACGACGAGCCGCCGCGCCAGCTATCAAAGCACCGTGCAGGATACGCAGGAAACCGACGTGCTTTTTTTTCCGATTCGCTACGACACTTATCAGAGCGGCGGATTCGGCGGAAATTTCCCGCCGAGCAATCCGTATCCGGGACGGCGGCGGAGCGGCGGCACCGGCAGCGTTTTAGGCGATATTCTCGGCGGAATTTTAAGCGGCGGAAGCGTGCAAATCGGCGGAAACTCACGGGGCGGGGCGGCTGGCGGAAGTCGCGGAGAATACGAAACCGGACGCCGGTATTTAAACGAACTGGCGCAGAACAGCGGCGGCAGAATGTTTGAAGCCAATCGAAACAACAATCTGGACGCGGCGTTCTCCGGCATCGCCGAAGAATTGCGCCGCCAGTATTCGATTAGGTATTACCCGGAAACTGCCGGACAGAAAGGCGACCGCAAGCAGGTTAAAGTCCGCGTGATGCGTCCGAATCTGGCTGTGCGGGCAAAAGGAAGTTATGTTGTCGGCGAAGCGGAGAAAAAACTTGCCGGAAGATAATATTTCTTATTAAACCGAAAACTTTCGTAAACAAAAAGGCTTTTCCAAATGCGCTGCTTATTTTTGAAGCGCAAAATCGAAAAGCCTTTATTCGTGTCTGGTGTGCGTTTTGACCGTTAAAAGCAGAAGCGCCGCGCAGATTGAAACAAACGCGCTGACGAGAAATGCCGTCGTCGCGCCGAATCCTTCCCACAAACCGCCGATTAAAAGCGAAGCTGGAAAAACCGTGATGCCGAAAGCCAGATTATAAAGCCCGAAAGCCGTGCCGCGTTTTTCAGCCGGAACTAAATCGGCGACCATCGCTTTTTCCGCGCCTTCCGACAAACCAAAATAAACGCCGTAAATTATAAATAACGCCCACGCTTCCGCCGCCGAATCGACGTAAGCGAAACCGGCGTAAACGAGCGCGTATAAAATCCAGCCGGAAAAAATCAGCTTTTTTCTGCCGAGCCTGTCGGATAAATTTCCGCCGATTAGCGAACTGACGACTTTGCTGATGTGGAGAACCATCCACAAAAGCGGTAGCGTCGCCGTCGCGATACCCGATTGCTGCGCGCGCAGCAGCAGAAATGCGTCCGATGAATTCGAGAGCGTAAAAAGCGCGATGACAACCAGAAAGCGTTTGAAATTGCCGTCGAATCCGGCGAGCGATAGATTTATTTTAACCGGTTCGGCAGTTTTGACTTTTTCTTCCCTGACCAGAAAGATAATGACGAATAAACCCAAGATTACCGGAATCGAGGCGACGAGAAAAACCTGTTTATATTCGTCAATCGTCGGGTTTTGCGAATCAGCCGCGTAAAAATAAAGCAGCGCGGACGCGATAATCGGACCGAAAACCGCGCCCAGATAGTCGGCGGAGCGGTTAAAACCGAAAGCCAGCCCGCGCTTTTCCGGCGGAACCGCCATTGCCAGCATCGCATCTCGCGGCGCGCCGCGAATGCCTTTTCCGACTCTATCGGACAAGCGAACAAAAAACACCTGCTGCCAGCTCGTAACGAAAATGAGCAGCGGGCGCGTAACGCTCGCCAATGCGTAACCGAGGAAAACAAACAGTTTACGTTTCTGAAAACGGTCGCTGATGTAACCGGAAAAAAGTTTCAGCAGACTTGCTGCCGATTCCGCCGCGCCTTCAATCGCGCCGATGACAAACGGCGACGCGCCCAACGCGAGAAACAAAAACGTCGGCAAAAGCGGATAAATTATTTCGGATGAAGTGTCGTTGAGCAGACTGACCAGGCTGAGAGCGAGAACGTTGCGCGGAAGTTTGGCGTAGCGTTCGTAAAAGCGCGGTTTCCGATGAGACATTTGTCGAGTTTAACGGACTTTTTTAACGGGAGCGTTTCGAGAATCGGGAGTTTTATCGCCGCTGAACATCCAGAGAGAAACGCCGCCGACAACGGCGATAAGAAGAATAAGCGCGACAATCGCGGCGCGAAACGCCATTTTCACGGCTTTTTTCAGCATAACGAATGTTGCCGCCGCCACCGCCAGCAGAAAAACAACCAAAACTATTGCCGCTATTTCCATATTTTTAGTAGCTTTCCTTCTGTTTTTCTTCCCAAACCTTTTCTAGCTTGTCCAAATCTTCCTCGCTCAAACCGGCGTTTTCGGCTGGCAGGCTGAAACCTTCGTCCGCCCACGTTCCGAAATCTATCAACTGGCAGCGTTCCGAACAAAACGGGCGAAACGAATTGCCCGCGTATTTGGCTTTCTTTTTACATCTGGGACATTTTACAATCGGCATAACTCAAATTACACGACAGATTATCACAGCCGCCCGAAAAGTCAGAACGGCGAACCGACGCGCGAAAACTCCTCGAATAAAAATAGTTTGATTGTTTCAATCAAAAGTGTAATTATACAAATTTTACCGGACATTTCGGCATCAAAGCGAACAAATTATTTTAGAAAAACGTATTTTTACAAAAGAAATTTCTGCGGAGGCGATAATATTATGGCTGATTACAAAGAGAAATTTGAAAAATGGCAGCGCGAAGCAAAAGAGCGTTTCGAGGATTTCGACAAGCAAATCAATCTCAAAGAAAAGTTTGAAGAAGGCGCGAAAATATTTAAGGAAACGGCGGAATCTTTAAAGGACGGCGCGCAGAAGATAAAAACTGAAGCCGAACGGAGCGATGTCGGAAAACAGGCGGCGCGCGTTGCCGAAGATACGGTTAAAAGCGCCGGAGAAACCGCGAAAAAAGCTTGGGAAGCAAGCGCTTCGGTTCGCAATGCCGCCGGCGACGCAGGCGAAAAAGCCGCCGACGCTTTCGCCAAAACCGCCGTCGAAACCGAAAGTTTATTAAAAGATGTCGGCAGAAAAGCGGGCGAAGTTTTCGACGTTGCAAATGTCAAGGCAAACGAAGTTTTCGCCGACGCGCGCCAAACTTTCGACACGACGGCAAGCCGCGTTTCAAAAGTTTTTACTTTCGGCGCAAGCTGGACGCGCTCCATTGATTCGGCAATCAAAACCGCCCGAAAAACCTCCGATTGGATTACGGAAAAACCATTGCAAGCCGCGGCAACCGGCGCATCCGTAGCAGTCGGCGCGGGTTTGGGCGTCGTCTTTACCGGCATTAGCTCGCACTGGCTTTTCAATTCGGCTCTGCCCGCTTGGTCTGTGCAGAAGGCGAGCGAGCAGTTTCAAAACTACTTGAAAAATCAAGACGACTTGATAAGCAGAGGCGATTTGACGCAAGCCGAAGCCGAACTAATTCAATTCGAGCGCGACATTGCCAGATACGTCGGCGCACCGCTTCTCGGAGCTTTCAGTTTCGCGTCCGGCGCGATTTTGATGTCGAACGTTTTTAATCCGAAAACAATTACCGGCGCGCCCGTCAGTTGGTTTATCGGCGGAAATCCGCTGCTCGAAGGCGTCTGGTTTTTCGGCAACGGTCTGGTTTGTTTCAAAACGAGTTATGATTTTTTTATGTTCGCGCTCGATGACGACGAGGACGTGCAGCAAATTATTCGGGAAATAAAAGGTTTGCTCCCGGCGTAAATCGTAAATCGTGAATCGTTTTTTGTATTTCCCATTTACGATTCACGATTTACGACTCACTAATTTTTCAGGCGTTATGCAAAAATCGAGTTTTACGTCAAAATCCCGCGCGTCGGAAATCTCGGCGACCGGCGCGAAATAACTCAAGCCGATTTTCAAACAATCTGCACGGCAATCTTTCAAAAATCTGTCGTAAAAACCTTTGCCGTAACCGACGCGAAAACCTCGCGCGTCGAAACACAAAAGCGGCACTAAAACCAAATCAATTTCTTTTGTTTCAACCGAATCGCTTTGAGCCGGTTCGTCAATTTTCCAAATATTTTTTATAAGCGCGGTTTTAGATGCGAATTTTACGTTTTCAATCGTATTCGTCTGAAAATTGACACGCGGAACGAGCGTTTCGACGTTTGCAAACTCACGCCAAACATTCTGAAAAATTATTTTTGTATCAATTTCGTTAAACTTTTCAATCGGCAGAAAACAATGCAGAAAATTAATTCGGTTTAAATTAAAAATCTCAAAAAACCGATTTGAGATTTGTCGGCTTTTTTCTCGACGTTCAATAAGTGAAATATTTTTCTGTTTGGCAAGGTAAATTTTGCGAAGTTCGTTTTTTGTCATTTACCGTTTCGCACAATCCAGCCGCCGCCGACGACTTCTTCGCCGTTGTAGAAAATCGTCGCTTGTCCGGGCGTGATGGCGCTTTGCGGTTCGTCGAAAACGACGCGGGCGCAGTTTTCGGGCAGCGGAAAAATCGTCGCTCCTGCCGGTTCGTGGCGGTAGCGCACTTTTATTTCGGCGCGGACGGGTTCGTCGGGTGTGTCGAAGGCGACCCAGTTGACGCCTTTTGCTGTAAATTCGGGCGCGTCGAGCGCTTCTTTTTCGCCGACGACGATTTGATTTTTGAGGCGTTCGATTTGCGTTACATAAAGCGGTTTTTCGTGCGAGATTCCCAAACCTCGGCGCTGTCCGATTGTGTAGCGGTGAATGCCGGAATGCTCGCCGACTTTTTCGCCCCGCGCGTTGACGATTTCGCCGGTTTCGGGCAATTCTTCGGCGCGATTCTCGTGTGTTAAATAGCGGTCGATAAATTCCGAATATTTGCCGTCCGGCACAAAGCAGATTTCCTGCGATTCCTGTTTTTCGGCGACATACAAGTTATTTTCACGCGCAATGTCGCGCACTTCGCTCTTTAACATTTCTCCCAAAGGAAAATAGGCGCGGGAAAGCTGGTCTTGCGTGAGTTCCCAGAGAAAATACGATTGGTCTTTCCAGTGATTTTTGCCGCGAAACAGACGATAACGATTCGCCGCTTCGTCATATTTGACGCGGGCGAAATGTCCGGTGGCGACTTTATCGCAGCCCAGAGATTGCGCGAGTTTGTCCAAAGACGCAAATTTCAGACGCGAGTTGCAGGCGACGCACGGAATCGGCGTTTCGCCGTCCAGATAACTTTGAACGAACGGTTCGACAACCGATTTTTCAAATTCCTGTTCGAGATTTAAAACGTAAAACGGAATGCCGATAGATTCGGCAACGCGTCTGGCGTCGTAAACGTCGTCGAGCGAGCAACAGCGCGACGGCAGCGGTTCGCCGTTTTCGTCAACCGAGATGCCGCGCCGCTGATTCCACAACTGCATCGTGAAACCGACAAGCTCGTGTCCCTGTTCTTTTAATAAAGCCGCCGCGCTCGAAGAATCGACGCCGCCGCTCATTGCCACTGCTATTTTCATTTTATTTAACCTGCAAACTCAATAAATCAATGCTATTTTCTCAAAAGCGATTTATAATTATAACAAACGGAAGCGAAAAAGTTAGAGAAACGCCGCTTATGAAAAGATGCCCGCAATGCAATACGGTTTTTGGAGACGAGCTTGTTTACTGTCCAAACGACGGTGCGGCTTTGCTGAAAGAAAGTTTTTCGCTGCCGTCGGAAAGCGATTTTGAAAACGAGACGATAATCCGCCGCGAGCCGATTTTTGTCGATTTGTCGAATGAAAACCACGCGCCGAATGTAAATTCGCCCGCGCAGCAATACGCGCCGCCGGTCGAGGATGTAATTGTCAGAGTTTCTCCGGCGAAAAACAACGCCGGAAAATACGCGCTGTTTCTGCTTGTCGGCTTGCTGCTCGGCGGCGGTTTGGTTTTGGCGACTTTGCTTTTGACGAGAAATTCCGCTCCCGACGACGCGAATAATAATTTGGAAACTAATTCGGCGGTAATTTCCGAAACGCCCAGGAAAACAGCTTCGCCGTCGTCAAACC
>JALZOE010000213.1 GCA_030857325.1 Acidobacteriota bacterium | reverse complement strand
GCAAAACCGACGTTTAAAGACAAACCGCCGGTTGACCACAACCGCGAGAAACAAATTCTGGTTAATCCGAACAGTTTTTATTTGAAAGCTCTTGGAATTACAACCGACAGAGGCGAAATCCGCGACAAACAGCACGATAAATGGAAGCAAATCAACAAGTTTGTCGAAACTCTTGGAAATCTTTTTGACAAATCAAACTTAAAAGACCGCGAAAATTTGAAAATCGTCGATATGGGTTCGGGCAAAGGTTATCTCACCTTTGCCGCTTACGACTATTTCAAAAACACGCGCGGCATCGCGGTTGAAATTACGGGCGTCGATACCAAAGCAGAACTTGTTTCGATTGACAACGACATTGCAAAAGCGTCGGAATTTGAAAATCTGAAATTCGTTCACGGCTGGATTGGCGATTACAATTTACAAAACGTTGATATTTTAATCGCGCTGCACGCCTGCAACACGGCAACTGACGACGCAATCTTTAAGGGAATAAAAGCCGACGCCGATTTAATCGTCGTCGCTCCGTGCTGTCATCAGGAAATTCGCCCGCAATTAAAATCGCCGGAGATGTTCAAAAATATTTTCAAACACGGAATAATTTTAGAACGCGAAGCCGAAACTTTGACCGACGGATTGCGCTCGCTTCTCTTGGAGCGAAGCGGTTACGCAACAAAAATTTTCGAGTTTATCGCCACCGAACACACACCGAAAAACAATATGATTATCGGCACAAAAACAGATAAAACAGTTGACACAAAAGGCTTAAACGAACAAATCGACCGGATAAAAAGTTTTTACGGAATCGAGCGCCAGCGGCTGGAAAACCTTTTGACTTGATTTTTCATCCGAAAGACACTTAATATTACAGATTGCAAATCTTGAGCAATTTTTTACAAGGGGAAAATTATAAAACAATGAAACCAGAAATACATCCTAATTACGAAGAAATCAATGTTACATGCGCGTGCGGAAATTCGTTCCAGACGCGTTCGACCGGAAAAGATTTGAATGTCGAAATCTGTTCGGAATGTCATCCGTTTTTTACCGGCAAACAAAAGCTCGTTGACACCGCCGGACGCGTTGACCGCTTTAACAAGCGCTACGCGCGCGCCGGACAAAGCGCGAAATAAAAAGTGGCAAATTTGTTAATCATCCGGCATTAGCCGACTAAAAATTAGACGCCGACGCTTTTTTCAAGCGCCGTTTGCTCTTGGTTGTAAATTTTCCAAAAGCAAACGGTGAAAAAGGCGCGGCGTTAATTTTTTTAGAAGGGTTAATCAGCCGAAGCTTAAAAATCGGAAGTTACGGTTTAATTTTACCCGAAAAAGTTATGAGCGCGGTTTTGGAAAGAACAATCGTCGAAAAGATGACGGCTGACGAATTTGAATCGTCGCCGTTTGTGGAAACTCACGAGCTTATCCGAGGAGAATTGTATTCGATTATGCCCGCAGGAGCTTTGCACGGTTTGATTACAAATAGAATTAGCAGGTTTTTAGCTAATTTTGTTGATGAACATAGTTTAGGTGAAATTTTTGCTGCCGAGACAGGCTTTAAGTTGAAAAATCATTCGACTGTCGGAGCCGATGTCGCGTTTGTCGGTCGAGAAAATCTCGCGCGCTTCGGCGTTCCCGATTCTTTTTTTCCGACCGCGCCGGATTTAGCCGTCGAAGTAATTTCGCCGAGCAACACGAGCGAGGAAATTTCGACCAAAGTGGAAGATTATCTAAGCTCCGGCAGTCGGCTTGTCTGGATTGTTTATCCGAAACGCAAAGTCGTCGTCGTCTATCGCGCAAACAACACGGTCAGTTTCCTGCACGAACCGGAGGAGATCGACGGCGAAGACGTAATCCCGAATTTTCGGCTGCCGCTCGATAAAGTTTTCGGCGGTATGCCGCAGACGGAAGAATAAAAATTTTTATGTTAGAAAAACTTGCCCAAATCGAGAGAACTTACGACGAATTGACGGCGCAGATTTCTTCGCCCGATTTGATGAACGATATGTCGAGTTATGCCAAGACGATGAAACAGCATCGGACATTGGGCGAAATCGTCGAAAAATATCACGAAGTCAAACGGATGAGCGAGGAGTTGAGCGGCGCGCGCGAATTGTCGGACGCCGCCGGCGACGATATTGAGATGCGCGAGATGGCGCAGATGGAAATCGGCGAGCTTGAAGAAAAGCTGCCGAAGCTCGAAGAAGAATTGAAAGTTCTGCTGTTGCCGAAAGACCCGAACGACGAGAAAAACGTTATTCTCGAAATTCGCGCCGGAACGGGCGGCGACGAAGCGACGCTTTTCGCGGCGGAAGTTCTACGAATGTATGCGCGTTACGCCGAGCGTCAAGGCTGGAAATTTGAAATTTTAGAGATGACCGATACCGGCGTCGGCGGAATGAAAGACGCGACCGTCGTTATCGAAGGAGACCGGGTTTACTCGAAAATGCGTTTCGAGTCGGGCGTTCATCGCGTTCAGCGCGTTCCGGCGACCGAAACCGCCGGACGCATTCACACGTCGGCGATTACGGTCGCCGTTCTGCCCGAAGCCGAAGAAGTCGATGTCCAGGTAAATCAAAACGATTTACGAATCGATACTTTTTGCTCGTCCGGTCCGGGCGGTCAATCGGTCAACACGACTTATTCCGCCGTTCGCCTGACGCATTTGCCGACCGGCGTCGTCGTCTCGATGCAGGACGAAAAATCGCAGATTAAAAACCGCGAAAAAGCGATGCGCGTTCTCCGCGCTCGTCTTCAGGAACTCGAAGAGCAAAAAGTTCACGACGCGCAAGCCAGCGAACGCAAATCGCAGGTTGGTTCGGGCGACCGTTCGGAAAAAATCCGCACGTATAATTTTAAGGAAAACCGCGTTTCCGACCACCGCATCGGCTTGACGGTTCACCAGCTCGATTTGGTAATGGAAGGCGCAATCGACGAATTTATCGACGCTCTAGTTACGCATTATCAAACCGAAAAACTGAAAGCCGAATCCGTTGCCGCTTGAATAGTTTAGCGAGCTCGGCGGGTTTTGCGAGTTTTGCGAGTTATTGATTAACTCAGAATTAACTTTTCCAAACTCGCCGAACTCAGTCAACTCGCTGAACTCGCCGAACTCAAAGAAATGCCTGTTACACGTCTCTATCTGGTTCGACACGGACAATCCGCCGGAAATGCCGAAGGGCGTTTCGGCGGACACTCTCCGACGCCGCTTTCCGAATTGGGCAGACAGCAGGCGGAAATCACCGCAAAAGCTCTGTCAAAAGAAAAAATAGAGACAATTTATTCGAGCGATTTACTGCGCGCCGTGCAGACGGCGCAGCCGCTCGCCGATATTCTGGGTTTGCCGATAATCGAAACGGCGGCTTTTCGTGAAAGAAAAGTCGGCGTCCTCGAAGGCTTGACCTTCGACGAATCGAAGACGGGTTTCCCGAAAGATTATTACGCGCTCGTCAACCGCAATATTCACCACGTCATCACCGACGGTGAAAGCTATCGCCAGCTTCTAAAACGCGCCACAAACGCTCTGCACGAAGTAATCCGCACGCATTACGGCGAAAAAATCGTCATTTTCTCACACACCGGAGCGATTTGTTTTCTGACGCTTTACCTGCTCGGCGCAATTAATCGCCGCACGCACACGACGCCGTGGCTGGTTACTTCAAACTGCGGAATAAACCGTTTTGAAATCCGCAGTATGCACAATATCCGCATTCTGGCGATGAACGACACGCGCCATCTGGTTAAAACAACGGGAGACGATTCCTTCGCCGCCCGGTAATTTCCAATAAATAAAAAAGGCTGAAGTTAATACAACTTCAGCCTTAAAATTTCTACTCTGAAAAACAAGATTAAAATGAATAACGCAACCCGAACTGCATCTGACGCGGATCACCTTGAATACTGTTAAAAAGTTTTCCAAAGTCAGGCGACGCAGCGCTTAACTGCGGGTCTTGTCCCAACCCGAAAGTCGAGCGGGTGAAATTTTCGGCGGCAAAGTGTTGGTAATTGAATACATTAAATACTTCCCATCGAACCTGCAATTTATGGTCTTCGCCGTAAGGCATTTTAAATGATTTGGAAAGCCCCAAATCAAGACTCGAATAGCCGGAACCGCGAAAAACGTTGCGTTCGCCGGTTTCGCCCGCGCGGGCGTTGCGAAATGATTTATAAGCCGCTGCCGGGTCTGCGAATAAGTTTTGCGTATTCCGGTCTATGCGGGTTTCAATCGCGCCGGTGCGAAATCCGTTCGACTGCGCGTTCCAGTTGGTCGCCCATTGCGCGGCTTCAAACGGAGCTGAAATCGGCAAGCCGCTGTTCCAGCGATAAATGCCGGTCATCTGCCAGCCGCCCAAAAAAGCGTCGGCTACCGAATTGAGATTGCTGAAAAACTTGCGGTCTTTGCCGAACGGAACTTGAAAAATAAAGTTGGCGTTGACGACGTGCCGCACGTCGAAATCCGATACCGCGTAGCTATCTTCCTGCCGAAGCGGATTCAAAATAAAAGCCGAGCCGTATGTCGTAGCCGTTTGCAGTCCCGATGCGTCGTCCATCGATTTCGACAGAGTGTAATTTACGTCATACGTCAAAACCTGTCCGAGCCTTTGCCGCAGGGTGAACGAAAGTCCGTTGTAGTCGGAGCGAGCGACCGTGCTGAAGGCAGAAAACGCCGCGTATTGCGGGTGAAAGAAAATATTTCTTCCTAAAGGCGTCGATTCGTCGTCCAGAAGCAATTGCACGAATGTCCAATCGAGTATGTCGAAACCACCGGCTCCCTCTCTCGCTACTAAAGTGTAAGCCGCCTGCGTAGCCGAAAGAGATGAATCGCCTAGAAGATTAGCTCCGAGTCCGGGGAAGATATTTTCAAAATAAGGAATCGGCGCGACAGAGCCTACCGGAGTATTTCTATCGCGCAAATCGGCAAGCAGTCCAGCCGCCGTATACCAATCGACACCGGATTTGCTGTCAACCAGATTGTTGAGAGCCATAATATCGCGCGTTGCCAGCAAATTTCTTGCTTTGCGACCGACATACGAGGCTTCGACATACATTCCCTTCGGAAGCTGCCGACCGTAACTCAAGTTCCAACTGTAATGCGTCGGGGAAACGAGCGTCGCGTCGAGCGAAGACTCGATGCGCTGGGCTTCGTCAGCCGGAGTCATAAAACGGTCAATCGGCGGAACGCCGGGCAGAGACCGGATAGTTTGTCCGAACCCGGTAAAACGCGGCGCGGGATTGGTCGAAGTGTTAAAGGTGTTTGCCGAAATCGTGTTTTCTGTCGTAAAACCGAGCGTTGACAATCCGTTAAACGTAACCGCCAACTGCTGTCCGAAAAAGTCGTTTGTAATTGCGAAGCCGCCGCGAATAGTCGATGTTCCGGCTTCGCCGAAAAGCGTTCTCAAAAATCCGCCTTTGAAATCCGGCGACCAGGCAGCGGCGAGACGCGGCTGGAAATTGTTTTTGTCTAAACCGTAAAAGCCGTTGGCGTCGTTCTTCGGTCCCGCCAGCTCGAATTGAAGCAGTTCGTTAAAGGGAACGCCCTGCGC
>JALZOE010000212.1 GCA_030857325.1 Acidobacteriota bacterium | reverse complement strand
ATTTAACGTTAAACCGCTAATCTCCAGAGTTTTGTCATAGCGCGAGCTTTCCTTTTGAATGTTTTCCAATTCCTGCTGCGCCGAAGCCGAATTTGAAAGCTGTTCAAACAGAGCAGTTGCGCGCCGGTCGCTGTCGCCGACCGTTTTGCCGTCAACTTTGACGACGTTGCGGTATTCTGTTACCTGCGTTTCGTCCTTCGGCGATTGGTAAACGATAAAATTCGATTCTACATTTGTCCGCTTTTTCGATTTGCCGTTTTTATCGAAAGTTTCAAAGGTTTTGATTTCTTCGCCCAAAAGGTTTTTAAATTCCAGCTGGTAGTTTCCCGTTTGCTTTTCAGCTTCGGAGACGATTGTTTCCAGCGCGACGGGCGTCGGCGCGGGAAAAATCTGTGTTTGCGGCGTCGGAGAAACCGTCGGCGTCGGCGTCGTGCGCGGTCTTTGTCCGAATACGCCGGAGATGCCGGAAATAAAAACGATAGCAATAAAAAATAATTTTCGTGTCATATAATTTGCCTTAAAAATTTCAAACTTGATTTATTATTGAAACACATTCTTAATAAACAAGTCATTATAAATTATGAAATCAGAACCGGATATTTGGAAGCGAAAAAAGTCTGAAAAGATTGCCGACTGCCGCGTTTTCTCGGTCAGGCGCGATGTTTCCGAGCGCGAATCGGACGGCGCGGAAGCGACATTTTTCGTCGTCGAAAATCCAGATTGGGTAAACGTCGTCGCTTTGACAGAAAAAAGGCAAGTCGTTTTAATCGAACAGTTTCGTCACGGCTCGGAAGAAATCGTTTTGGAAATTCCTGGCGGAATGATTGACACAGGCGAATCGTCCGAAGCGGCGGCGCGGCGCGAACTGCTCGAAGAAACCGGCTTTTCGTCAAACGAATTTATTTTTCTGGGAAAATCGCGCCCAAATCCGGCGATTCAAAATAACTGGATTTTTCATTATTTAGCTTTAGACTGTAAAGAAACGCGTGAAGCGGCTTTTGACGAACACGAAAGCATTTTTACAAAATTAGTCGCGCTTTCCGAAATTGAAAATTTAATTAGAAACGAGAAATTCACGCACTCGCTTGCGGTAACAGCATTTTATTATTTGATGTTAAAAGATAGAATGATTTTTTATTAGGTATAAGTGTAATGATTTCTTTATTTATGAGTTAAAAGCGAAAACCGTTTCTTAACTGTCGAAACATCAACTCTTAAAGTTTAAGTTTAAGAGATAATACAGAAATTTTGTTGAAAATAAAATTATGAAAATCGAATTATTAAAACTCGCGCACGCTCGTTCGGGCGATAAAGGCGACACGGCGAACGTCGGCGTCATCGCTCTCAGAGATGACTTCTACCCGATTCTGGTGCGCGAAGTTACACGCGAAAAAGTCAAGGAACATTTCGGCACAATGGTTAAAGGCGACGTTGAACGCTTTGAACTGCCGAATTTGGGAGCGCTGAATTTTCTGCTTCACGAATCGCTCGGCGGCGGCGGAACTCTGTCGCTTATGACCGACGCGCAGGGCAAAACTTTTTCGACCGCGCTTCTTAGAATGAAAATCGACATCGCCGACGACGAGGCGAAAAATCTGGGTTTATTATGAATGACGAAAATCAAATTGAATTCGGTTACGCACAAATCGGCGACGTAAATCTTCACTACGCAAAAGCGGGCGAGGGCGAAAAGCTCGTAGTTTTGCTGCACGGCTTTCCCGAATTCTGGTATTCGTGGCGGCATCAGCTCGCGGCTTTAAGCGACGAATATACGGTAGTTGCGCCGGATATGCGCGGTTACAATTTAAGCGACAAGCCGTCGAAAGTCGAAGACTACGCGATTGAAAAGCTCGTTGACGACGTAATCAATTTGATTCATTATTTCGGGCGCGAAAAAGCGGCGATTGTCGGACACGATTGGGGCGCGGCGGTCGCGTGGGCTTTGGCGCAAAAATACCCTGAACACGTTTCAAAACTCGCCGCTTTGCAAGTTCCGCCCACGCGGGTTTGGCGTAAAAATCAAACCTTAAAACAATTTCTGGCAAGCTGGTATATGTTCTTTTTTCAGATTCCGCGCCTGCCCGAATGGTTATTGAGCCGCAATGATTTTGCGATGCTCGAAAAATCTCTGAAAAACTCGACTGCCGAAAAAAATGTTTTCACCACCGAAGTTCTTAGCGAATACAAAAAAGCGTGGCGCGAACCGTTTGCGCTCGCGGCGATGATTAACTATTACCGCGCAAATATCGTCGGGCGGCTTTTTTCAAAATCAGAACCGGACGAAAAAATTCGCGTGCCGACGCTCTTTATTTACGGCGAAAAAGATTTTGCGATTCTGCCGGAAACGGTCGCCGGCGTCGGCGAAGCTATCGACGCGGCTTATGAAGAATTTCGCATTCCGACGAGCGGGCATTGGGTTCAGCAGGAAGCGAGCGACGACGTAACGGAAATTCTGCGCGATTTTCTGGCTGACGAATAAATTTTATTAACGTCTAACGCGAATTTTGCTTTATAATATAAACATACTTTCAAAAATCCGCCGAAATCGAGGAGTTTTTTATGCAGCGTTTATTGTCCTGCTTTCTAATCACTTGCTTTTTATCGCCGTCCTGGTTAATCGCCCAAACAAATCCAACCGATGAAAAAATTTTAATGGGTTTCAGCCGGGCAAGTTCGACAAGTCAAAAAACGCTCGAAGCGAAATTCGATTCGATTTTGAAGCGCGAAAATCTGCGCGATTGGATGCGGCGTTTGTCGGCGCGCCCGCATCACGTCGGCTCGGCTTACGGCAGGGAAAACGCCGAATTTATGGCGGCTCAGTTTCGCTCGTGGGGATTTGACACGCAAATCGAGCAGTTCGACGTTTTATTTCCGACGCCGAAAACGCGCGTTCTGGAAATGCTCGCGCCCGAAAAATTTACGGCGAAACTCGCCGAAACCCCGCTCAAAGAAGATTCGACTTCCAACCAGCAGAGCGAACAATTGCCGACGTATAATGTTTATTCGATTGACGGCGACGTAACCGCTCCGCTTGTTTACGTCAATTACGGAATTCCGGCGGATTACGACGAGTTGGAAAAACGCGGCGTCGATGTGCGCGGCAAAATCGCCGTCGCGCGTTACGGCGGTTCGTGGCGCGGAATTAAACCGAAAGTGGCGGCTGAACGCGGCGCGGTTGGCTGTCTGATTTATTCAGACCCGCGCAACGACGGTTTTTATCAGGGCGACGTTTATCCGAAAGGCGCTTGGAGAAACGAAAACGGCGCGCAACGCGGCTCGGTCGCCGATATGCCGGTTTTCCCCGGCGACCCGCTGACGCCCGGAATCGGTTCTGTAAAAGGTGCGAAACGTCTGAAATTAAAAGACGCGCCGACATTGACGAAAATTCCCGTGATGCCGATTTCTTACGCCGACGCGCTGCCGCTTCTGCGCGCGATGGGCGGCGCGGTCGTCCCGGAAAGCTGGCGCGGCGCGCTGCCGATAACTTATCATTTCGGTGGAACTAATGAGACAAAAGTTCATCTTAAACTTGAATTTAATTGGGACACAAAACCAATCTATAACGTGATTGCGAAAATGAACGGCGCGGAGCGACCCGACCAATGGATTATTCGCGGCAATCATCACGATGCGTGGGTCAACGGCGCCGACGACCCGATAAGCGGAATGGTTTCATTGATGGAAGAAGCGCGCGCCGTCGGCGAACTGGCAAAACAAGGCTCGAAACCGAAACGGACAATCGTTTACGCGGCTTGGGACGCCGAAGAACCAGGACTTATCGGCTCGACCGAATGGGTTGAAACGCACGCCGCCGAACTAAAAAAGAAAGCCGCCGTTTATATAAATTCCGATTCCAACGGGCGCGGTTTTCTAGGCGTCGGCGGCTCGCACACGCTCGAAAAATTCGTCAACGAAACGGCGCGCGACGTTGCCGACCCGCAGACGAAAATCTCCGTCTGGGAACGCCTGCGCGCTTTGCAGATGGTCAACGGCTCGCCCGAAACAAAGCGCGAAATCGCATCGCGTTCGGATTTACGAATAGGCGCGCTCGGTTCGGGTTCGGATTACACGCCGTTTTTACAGCATCTCGGAATCGCTTCGCTCAACGTCGGTTACGGCGGCGAAGACGGCGGCGGCTCGTATCATTCGATTTACGATTCGTTCGACCATTTCACGCGCTTCGGCGACCCGAATTTCGATTACGGCGTCGCGCTCGCCAAAACTGCCGGACGAATGACTTTGCGCCTTGCAAACGCCGACGTTCTGCCGTTTGAATTTACAAATTTTGCCGACACGGTTGCGGTTTACGTGGGCGAAATCACAAAATTAACCGATAATCTGCGCGAAGAAACCGGAATAATGAATCGAATGATTGCCGACGGAACGCTTAAAGCCGCGCAGGACCCGACTAAAAATTTTATAACTCCGAAGCCGAAAGAAAATGTTCCGTTTTTGAATTTCGCGCCGCTCCAAAACGCGCTCGCAAAACTTCAGGAAAGCGCGAAAAATTATCAGACGGCGACGAAAAACAAGCAGATTTCGCCCGCTTCGCAAAAATCTCTCGATTCGATTTTGATAAACGCCGAGCGTGTTTTAACCAATCAAAACGGTCTGCCGCGCCGCGATTGGTTTAAACATCAAATCTACGCGCCCGGATTTTACACCGGCTACGGCGTGAAAACTCTGCCCGGCGTTCGTGAAGCAATCGAGCAAAGAAATTGGAAGGAAGCTGCCGAACAAATTCAAATTATCTCGAAAACGATTGAAAATTTCGCGGCGGAAATCGACAAAGCGACAAAATTGTTATAGAAAAACGGGTTAAAAATTCGCTTTTTATTACCGAGTAAACAACGAATAGTTAATAACGAAAAACGAACAGCTATTATCTATTCGCTATGACCTGTTCGCTGTTTGTCAGAAAGAGAAATATGAGCAAAAGTTTGGTTTTAGAAAAAGCGATAAAATTCGCTTTACGAATTGTGAAACTCTATCGCTTTTTATCCGAAGAAAAGAATGAATACGTTTTGAGCAAACAAATTTTACTTTCGGGAACGCACATCGCAAAATTTATCAAAGACGCGACTCAAGCCGAATCGAGACAAGTTTTCTCCGGCGATATGCAAATCGCTTTGAAAAAGGCTTCGGAAACCGAGTTTTGGCTTTTGATTTTACACGAAGGCGAATATCTCGACGATAAACCTTACAATTTCGATAAATGAAGATTGCATCGAACTGATTAAAATGCTGACGACGAGCGTCAAAACTTCCAAAGAAAATGTCTGAAATTTTAACTGCCGTCGAAAATTCGGTTTTAACGATTACTTTAAATCGCTCGGAAAAGCGCAACGCTTTGAACGACGCGCTGATTAACGATTTGAAAGCGACTTTGCGCGAAGCCGATAAAAACCTGACTTTACTGGCAATCGTCATAAAAGGCGCGGGCAAAGATTTTTGTTCGGGCGCGGATTTGTCGGCGCTGCAAAAAATTTCCGAAAGCGACGTGCTGGAAAATTGGGACGACGCGGATAATTTAAGAGAGTTATTTTCGTTGATTCGCAAAATAAAAATTCCCGTCATCGCCGCCGTTCAC
>JALZOE010000211.1 GCA_030857325.1 Acidobacteriota bacterium | reverse complement strand
GGCTTGCTCGCCCGACCCGAAAGATAAGTATATCGTTCACTTTCCCGAAGAACGCCTGATTTGGAGTTACGGTTCGGGCTACGGCGGCAACGCGCTTTTGGGCAAAAAATGTTTGGCTTTGCGAATCGCTTCGACTTTGGGACGCGAGCAGGGCTGGCTTGCCGAACATATGTTAATTGTCGGCGTCAAATCGCCGGACAACCGCAAAACGTATGTCTGCGCGGCTTTCCCTTCAGCCTGCGGCAAAACGAATTTCTCGATGCTCGTTCCGCCGAAACCGTTTCAGGAAGAAGGCTGGGAAGTTACGACCGTCGGCGACGACATCGCCTGGATTAAGCCGGACGAAACCGGGCAGCTTTATGCGATTAACCCGGAAGCCGGATTTTTCGGCGTCGCGCCCGGCACAAATTACAAAACGAATCCGAATGCGATGGAGACGATTCGCGAAAACACGATTTTTACAAACGTCGCTTTAACCGACGACGGCGACGTGTGGTGGGAAGGAATGGACGGCGACGCGCCCGCGCACGCGATTGACTGGCAGGGCAGCAATTGGACGCCCGATTCTGACAAAAAAGCTGCGCATCCGAACTCGCGCTTTACCGCGCCTTCGATACAGTGTCCGGTTATCGATGAAGATTTCGACAACCCGAAAGGCGTTCCCATTTCGGCGTTTATGTTCGGCGGACGCCGCAACAACGTCGTGCCGCTCGTTACGCAGTCTTTTAACTGGGCGTTCGGCGTCTATGCCGCCGCCACGATGGGTTCGGAGATGACCGCCGCCGCGTTCGGCAATGTCGGCGAAGTGCGCCGCGACCCGTTCGCGATGCTTCCGTTTTGCGGCTACCATATGGGCGATTATTTCGGTCATTGGCTTGACTTCGGCAGAAGAATCCCGAATCCGCCGCGCATTTTCTCGGTTAACTGGTTTAGAAAAGACGAGAACGGCAAATTTCTCTGGGACGGTTTCGGCGACAATATGCGCGTCTTAAAATGGATTGTCGAACGCTCGCGCGGTGAAGCCGCCAGCACCGAAACGCCGCTCGGCTGGGTGCCGGAATACGACGACCTCGATTGGCGCGGAATGGAAAACTTCACCCGCGAAGATTTCGATAAGGTAATGGACATCGACAAGGATTTGTGGATAAAAGAAATCGCTATGCACGACGAGCTTTTTTTCAAACTCTACGACCGTCTGCCGAAGGAAATGACGTTTATCCGTGAGCTGCTTTTATCGAGCCTCTGGCGCTCGTCAATCGGCGAACAAACCTTCAAAGAATCGAAAAAAGACGAAGTAAAATCCGAAGTCTTCCGCACCGCCGAACCGACCGTCGGCGAAGCGATGAAAGCGGCGTCGAAAGCTGAGTAATCTGTCAATTGGTAAAAACTAAAAAGGCGATTCAAATATGAATCGTCTTTTTTTATTTGCAGCGGCAAAATTTCTTTGCTTCTATTTGATATGCTAGTGTAAAAATAAAAAAGGAGATTTGCGGTTATGGTTAAAAAAGCATTATTTGTTCGTTTGAAGGCGAAAGCCGGAAAAGAAGCGGAAGTCGAAGCGTTTTTGAACAGCGGTTTGGCGCTTGTCGAGGACGAGCCGTTGACAATCGATTGGTATGCGGTCAAGTTTGACGATTCGACGTTCGGGATTTTCGACACGTTCGACGGCGAGGAAGGACGCGACGCGCATTTAAACGGCAAAGTCGCCGAAGCATTGATGGCAAACGCCGCCGAACTGTTTGCCGAAGCGCCGACGATTGAAAAAGTCGATGTGCTGGCGGCGAAATAGTTTTAGTGAAAAACTAAAAGTGAGATGTGAAAAGTTAAACCGGAAATCTGGAATTTTACTTTTTTACTTTTCACTTTCAAGATTCCATTTCGCCGAGCCATTTCGGATTTTTCGCCGTTCCGTCAAAGCGCGAATCGGTTTTGAATTTCTCGAATTTCCCGTCATCGCCGCGTTTTTCGTTTTCGCCAGCAGCGCGGAAACTTCCTCTCGCGTCATCGGTTTGAAGTTTTTCGCGACGTTTAGCGCCTGTTCGAGAAATTCCGTTTTTTCGATTCCGGTTATTACAACCGAAGTCGGAAGACTCAGCGTATAGCGCAGACATTCCGGCGCGCTGGCGGTATTACTCTGCAAGATAAACGGGTCGCCCAACGCTTTCATTCCGAGAACGCCGATTTTTTCCGCGACGAGCTTCGGCAGAACCTGTTTTTCAAACGAGCGAAAATGCGCGTCCATTACATTCAGAGGCAATTGCACCGCATCGAACTTGAAATTACGCATCGCGGCGATTTCCATCATTCGCAGGTGAACGAACGGGTCTTTGTGTCCGGTAAAGCCGACAAAACGAACTTTTCCGGCTTTTTTGGCGTCCATCATCGCTTCAAACGCGCCGCCTTCGGCAAAAATTTTGTCGGGGTCTTCGAGCCGAATGATTTCGTGAAACTGCATCAAGTCAATGCGGTCTGTATTTAAGCGCAGAAGCGATTCGTCGATTTGTTTGGCGGCTGTCTTTTTATCGCGCCCGTCGATTTTCGACATCAGAAAAACTTTTTGGCGATAATTATCTTTGAGAGCTTTGCCCATCCTGATTTCACTCAACCCGTCGGCGTAATTCCAGCAGTTATCCATAAACGTAATGCCGCCGTCAATCGCCGCGCGCATAAGCCGGACGGATTCTTCGTCGGTCGGCAGTTTGCTGATGTGAAAACCGCCCAGCCCGATTGCCGAAACTTTCTCGCCCGTCGAGCCGAGCATTCGGTAAATCATTGCGCCTTCGCGGAAAGTTTCCGGCGTCGGCAGTAAATTTAATCTATCGCCTGCAGCATTCTGCGCGGTTTCGGCGGCGCGCGAAACGCTTCCCGACAAAACAACCGCGCCCGCAGTTACCGACGCTTTTTCCAAAAAACTTCTTCTGTTCACAATATTTCCGTCTGTTCGTTTTTATAAATCCGGCTTTTGTCGATTGTAACTTTTTAAACTCCGATTTGCGAAGGCTTTTTTAAAAAACTTGTGCAAATATGCCTCCGTATCTATAAATCCTTAGCGTATTGCTATCGGTCGAGTTATTTTCTATGATTTTAATTCAGGCGCAAAATATTTAAGCTCAATAATCGGATTGCTATGACGTTGAAACAAAATTTTTTACGGGGAATTTATTTGCGGTTCTTTGTATTTTATCTTTTCCAAAAAAGTTTAATTTCCGAAAACAATTATCAAAGCGACGTAGAATCCGAAGACGAAACCATAGATTACAGCCGTATTCGCTGCCCGCTGTGCAATTGGCAGCCCAAAGCATCAAGCCGCTGGTTTTGCGCCGACGCCGGTTTTCCCGAATATTATTTTAACGGCTGCGGCGCGATGTGGAATACGTTTGCGACCGGCGGCGTCTGCACGGGCTGCAATCATCGCTGGCGCTGGACGACGTGTTTGCGGTGCGCCGAGTGGTCGCGGCACGAAGATTGGTATGAGGGAAAAAGCGATTAAAGGCGAGACTTTTACTTTGCCTTAAAAATCCGGCGAAAAAATATTCGCCATTCGCGCCGAATAAGCTAATATACTTTCAATACTTTATTTTCAGACAAAGGAGACTCGAAGAATGGAAAGATTCTTAGGAAAATATTCACCGTATATTTACGCGCTTCTGCGAATTATCGCCGGTTTTTTGCTCGTCTGGCACGGTTCGCAAAAACTGCTCGGTTATCCCGCGCCGAAAGCACCGCGAGCTTTAGACGCGATGATGGGAGTTGCCGGAGCGATTGAACTGGTCGGCGGCTTGATGATTATGCTCGGACTTTTTGCGAGTGTCGCGGCGTTTCTCGCCAGCGGTTTTCTGGCGGTCGCTTATTTTATGGCGCACGCGCCGCGCGGTTTTCTGCCGCTCGTCAACGGCGGCGAATTGGCGGTGCTTTACTGCTTCGTCTTTTTGTATATCGCCGCGCGCGGTTCGGGCGCGTTGAGCATCGATTCTTTGATTAGAGGAAACAGGGCGCAAACTTATAACGGCGCTTGAGTTTGATGGAAGATTATGCAGTTAAAGGCGGAAACACGCGCGTTAGCAAGTGTGTCTTCCTCTCATGTTCTAACATCATTACTGACGCGCGCGTTTTCGCCAACTACAATAAAAAACTGAATTAACTTGCTTGTGAAGCGTTAGACAAACAAATTACCATATCCGACATCTAAAATTTCGAGTTAGGAATAAATATGAGTACAAATTTTTCAAACACTTACGATTATACGGTTGCCGAAGCGTTGCCCGAAGAGCGGGCGAGTTTTATCCGCAAAACTTACACGCATCTGGCGGGCGCGATTCTGCTTTTCGTTTTAATGGAAACTTATTTAATCGCGTCGGGCGCGGGGTTTTGGATTGCTAAAACAATGCTCGGCGGAAGTTATTCGTGGCTGATTGTTCTGGGCGCGTTTATGGGTATTTCGATGCTCGCGCAGTGGTGGGCTAATTCGCAAACGTCAAAAGGTTTGCAGTATATGGGCTTGCTGCTGTTTATCGTCGCCGAGTCGATAATTTTTCTGCCGCTTCTGTTTATGGCGGCGGCGAAAAGCGACGGCGCGGAGATTTTTGCAAAAGCCGGAATCACCACGCTCGGTTTGTTTGCCGGTTTGACGGCGACGGTTTTTTTAACGCGCAAAGACTTTTCGTTTCTCGCTCCCGTTCTGACAATCGGCGGGTTTGTCGCGCTCGGATTTATCGCGGCAAGCATTTTGTTCGGCTTTAGTCTCGGCAATTTGTTCGCGCTCGTGATGGTTCTGTTTGCGGGCGGCGCGATTTTGTATGACACGTCGAACATCCTGCATCATTATCGCACCAACCAGCACGTCGCCGCGTCGCTTTCGCTTTTCGCCAGCGTTGCGCTTCTTTTCTGGTATATTCTGCGGATTTTTATGGGTTCGCGAGATTAAGTTAAATTCGTTTTAACCGAATATGCAAATTCAAATGCGGAGTGATTATCTGAAAAGGTATTCATTCCGCATTTTTTGAATTATTAAAGAACGAGCAATCGCGCCTGCCAATCAGCAGAGCTTTCAGACAATCAAACTGCATCAACTTTTCAGTTAAATTTCACACTTCAGAACGCCGTAATTTTCGACTTTCCGAGAGCCAACGCCCGCCCTCTTGAAAAATAAAAAATCTCATTTTTTGACCGTTAAACTCATTAAAATATTCTTTTGCAAACAATTTTCCTTTGTTATTTATCACACGAACTATGTTATGATGCCTACAGTTCAAAAAATCGTGTTTCAGTAGTTGGTTTGAGTTGCAAAATTCTCTGTTATTACGTTTCCCGGTTTTTCTCCTTTAATTAATTATTTAAACATAACTTAACTCCGATTTTCTGTGAGTTGGCTGATAAAAAACCGCAGACAAGTTTAAAGACTTTCGGCAAAATACAAGCGGCAGACAATTAAACCGTTTCCGCCGAATAAAAAAAAGAAATTATGAAAATTTTGCTCTATAATCCCGACAACGGCATTACGCGCAACTTTATGCCGCATCTTTGGATGTTTCTTCTGCAATCGCTGACGCCGAAAGAACACGAAGTAATTTTAATCGACGGCAACGCCAAAGC
>JALZOE010000210.1 GCA_030857325.1 Acidobacteriota bacterium | reverse complement strand
ACGGGATTTCACTTCGCCAAACCGGGCAATCGTTTCTGGAAAGCGCTTTTTTTGGGCGGCTTTACGGACAGAATTCTGCACCCGTCCGAAGAACACGAACTGCTTGAAAACGGTTACGGCATCACAAGTTTCTGCAAACGCACGACCGCTCGCGCCGACGAATTAACGGTCGAAGAATACATCGCGGGCGGCAAACTGCTCGTCAAGAAAATCGAAAAATATAAGCCGCAGTTTCTCGCCGTTCTCGGCATCGGAGCTTTTCGGACGGCGTTCGGTCTGCCGAAAGCGAAACTCGGACTTCAAAACGAAACAATCGGCGCGACGCGCATTTGGCTTCTGCCGAATCCGAGCGGGCTGAACGCGCATTATCAAATCAATGATTTAGCAAAACTTTTCGGCGAACTTAGAAACGAAATCGAATAAACCAAACTATTCCCACTCAATCGTTCCCGGCGGTTTCGATGTGATGTCGTAAACCACACGATTGACGCCGCGCACTTCCGCCGTAATTCGAGACGAAACTTTCGCCAGAAACTCGAACGGCAGACGCGCCCAGTCAGCCGTCATTCCGTCGGTTGAGGTGATTGCCCGTAGCGCGACGACTTTTTCGTAGGTGCGAAAATCGCCCATTACGCCGACGGTATCGAGCGGCAGAAGAACGGGAAACGCCTGCCAAACTTTGTCGTAAACGTCGAAATTGTGCATTTCTTCGTCGAAAATTCGATTGACCGATTGCAGAAGTTTTACTCGTTCCGCCGTTACTTCGCCCAAAATTCTGACCGCCATTCCGGGACCGGGAAACGGATGACGCTGTAAAATTTCGTCGGGAATTCCCAAATCTTTGCCGATTAAGCGCACTTCGTCTTTGAACAATTCGCGTAGCGGTTCAATCAATTTGAGATTCATTTTTTCCGGCAGACCGCCGACGTTGTGATGCGATTTTATCGTTACAGATGAGCCGCGTAAAGATACCGATTCGATAACGTCTGGATACAAAGTTCCCTGCACTAAATATTTGGCGTCGCCGATTCTTTGCGCTTCCTGGTCGAAAACTTCGATAAATTTCCCGCCGATGTTTTTGCGTTTCGTCTCCGGTTCGGTTACGTCTTTGAGAACCGCGTAAAACTCGGCGGACGCGTCGACGCCGCGCACGTTTAAATGTAAATTCTGTTTGTAAACGTCGAGCGTTTGTTCAAACTCGTCACCGCGAAGAAGTCCGTTGTTGACGAAAATGCACGTTTGGCGGTTGCCGATGGCTTCGTGAACGAGAACCGCCGCGACGGTCGAATCGACGCCGCCGCTCAAACCGCAGACGACGTTTCCCGTTTCGCCAATCGTTTGCCGGATTTTTTCGATTTCCTCTTTGATAAAACTCGCCGAAGTCCAATCGCCGCGACAGCCGCAAATGTTGAAAACAAAGTTTTTAATAATCTCTTTTCCCAAAGGCGTGTGCGCGACTTCCGGGTGAAACTGCAAACCGAAAATCCGCCGTTCGGCGTCCTCGATTGCCGTAACGAGTTCGCCGGATTTCGCCGTAACCGCAAAACCTTCGGGCGGCGAAAAAACATGGTCGCCGTGGCTCATCCAAACGTCGAATCGTTCAGGCAAATCGCGGAAAATTTTCGATTCGTTAGATAAAACTCGTAGATGCGCGTGTCCGTATTCGCGCTTCGCCGACGGCTGAACGTCGCCGCCGAACTCCGCCGCGAGCATCTGCATCCCGTAGCAGATTCCCAAAACCGGCGCGTTTATTTTTTCATAAAAATCGGCGTCAATCTTCGGCGCGTCCGCTTCGTAAACCGAATTGGGACCGCCCGACAAAATCACGCCTTTCGGATTTCTCGCCAGAATCTTTTCGAGCGAATAATGAAACGGCTGAATCTCGCAGTAAACGCCCGATTCGCGCACACGTCTTGCGATGAGTTGCGTGTATTGCGAGCCGAAATCGAGAATTAAAATTAGTTCGTGCTGCATTTATATTTTTATTTATTTCCTTTGACACGCAGAAATCTTCGCTTGCCGACTTGAAACAAAATGTTGTCTGACAGATATTGTTCTGCTTCACCGCTAGAACGGCGAGAGTTTACATTTATAAAAATACTTGAAGAACCTTTAACAAAATCAATCTCCGCGCTTGTGTTTGTAGCTTTCTCACCGTTGATTTTGACGCCGCCCTGTTCGATGAGACGCCTTGCTTCGCCTTTTGAGGCGACGAGATTTGTCTGGACGAGTAAATCGACGAGTTTGTAAGTTCCTGCGGCAATTGATGTTTCTTCAATTTCGTCGGGAATTTCTTTACGCACGAAGCGGCGCTTGAATTCGTCTTCGGCGTTTCGTGCGTCTTCGGCTGAATGAAAATCTTTGATAATCGATTTGGCGAGATTTACTTTTGTATTGCGCGGATTTTCGCCGCTCGTTTTTAAGCGTTCGATTTCTTCGGCGGTCGAATCGGTTAAAAGCTCGTAATATTTCCACATCAAATCGTCGGACGCGGACATTATTTTGCCGAACATTTCGTTTGGCGCGTCGGTAATTCCGATATAGTTTCCGAGCGATTTCGACATTTTGTTCGTGCCGTCCAAGCCTTCGAGCAGCGGCGTCGTTATGACGACTTGCGGCTCTTGATTGTATTCGCGCTGGAGATTTCGCCCGACGAGAAGATTAAATTTCTGGTCTGTGCCGCCGAGTTCGACATCGGCGTTTAAGGCAACCGAATCGTAGCCCTGCACGAGCGGATAAAGGAGTTCGTGGAGCGCGATGGGCTTTTCCGCCGCCATTCGTTTTTCAAAATCGTCGCGTTCGAGGATTTGTTTGACCGTTGTTTTAGAAGCGAGCTTGATAAAATCAGCCGCGCCCTGGTTTTCAAACCACTCGGAATTGAAGCGAATTTCGGTTTTTTCCGGGTCTAATAATTTGAAAATCTGTGTTTTATAAGTTTCGGCGTTGTGCAGAATTTCTTCGCGTAATAACGGCGGGCGCGTCGCCGATTTGCCGGTCGGGTCGCCGATTAAGCCGGTGAAATCGCCGATGAGAAAAATCGCCGTGTGTCCCAAATCCTGAAACGCTTTCAGTTTGCGGATGACAACCGTGTGTCCGATATGAATGTCGGGCGCGGTCGGGTCAGCGCCGAGTTTGACGCGCAGAGGTTTTCCGGTTTTGGCGGAGTTTTCGAGCTTTGCGCGTAAATCTTCTTTACGGATAACGTCAACCGCGCCTTTGGTTAAAATTGAAAGCTGCTCGTCGATTGTCGTGCTTTTGTTATCAATTGCCATAATTCGATTATTAGTTAATAGTAAAATCGTTAATTGGATATTTTGCATTAACAATTAACGATAAACAAACGACGCTTTTTTATGAAAAACGATTTAACGAATACGCGGCTGGCGTTTGTCGGGTGCGGCGTGATGGCGGAGGCGATGATTGCGGGATTGCTTCGCAAAAAACTGGTCGCGCCCGAACAGATTGCGGCGAGTCATCCGCGGGCGAACCGGCGGGCTGATTTGGAGGCGAAATATAACATCGGGACGTTTGAAAATAACCACGAAGCGGTTGAAACGATTCGGGCGAGCGAAAACTCAATCGTCGCGCTGTGCGTCAAACCGCAGCGGATTGACGGCGTTTTGCGCGAACTCGAAAATTCCGTCGCGCCGAATCAGATTGTTTTATCGATTGTGGCAGGCGCGAAAATCGAAACACTCTCTCAAGCGTTGAAAAATCAAAAAGTTATCAGGGCGATGCCGAACACGCCGTCGCAAATCGGCGCGGGAATTACGGCTTGGACTTGCACGCCGGAAGTCAGCGAGGCGGAACGGGCGCGGACGAAAGCGTTGTTGACCGCTCTGGGAAAAGAGCTTTATGTCGAAACGGAAAATATGATTGATATGGCGACTTCGCTTTCGGCGACGGGTCCGACGTATATTTTTATGGTGATGGAAGCCTTGACCGACGCGGGCGTGCATATGGGATTTTCGCGCGAAACGGCGAAGGAACTCGTGCAGGAAACGATGCTCGGCTCGGTTTTATTCGCCATCGAATCGCACAAACATCCGGCGGAACTGCGTAATATGGTAACATCGCCGGGCGGAACGAGCGCCGAAGCGATTTACCAAATGGAAAAAGGCGGCTTGCGAACCATTTTATCGAAAGCCGTTTACGCGGCGTATCAAAAAGCGGTCGCGCTCGGGCAGAAAAAATAGAGGACACTTTAAATATTAGTCGTAAAATGGATGTTCTAAATAAGGCTTGGAAATTTCAGTAATTTCGTCCTCAGAATTATGTTTTGGAAATTTACTGCTGTTATCAACAAATTTAAATTTTACTTCAACTTTTATAAAGTTACATTTTTCATAAACAAATCTTTGAGGATTTATCCTTGATATACCACCGTCAATTGTAAACATTTTGTCCAAATCTTTTCGTTTCATTCCGACTTTGATTTTTCCGATTTCAGACAAAGCGTCGGTAACGCATTGACAACTTAGCGTCTGGTTTTGACCGTTTGAGGTTTTAGCAAAATTCAATAGAAAAACTGTTCCCAAAACTAATAATGTCGGAATTAAAATTCTTTTCATAAATTCTCCTTATGTTTACAGAGTGTAAATTTCCAAACCATTCTATTCTGAACTTCGTCAAAAATATACTTGCCTTCCTCAACGCGCCAGAAACCTAAAAATTCCCAGCGTCCGACGCTTAATTTATTAAACAGCGGAACGGCGTGTTTTGTTTCAATCGCGTTGAACATCGCGCGGTTAAAAGAATCGAGCCGCTGGTCGCCGCGTCTGCCCGCGCCGGTGTAGAAAATCGTGTTTCGGGTGTCGCCGTGAAAGTCGGGGTAACACGCGTTTATTTTGCCGAAGTCGGTTAAAAGCGAGACGACGCGCCCGTTTCGCTGGTAAATTCCGTTGCGGATTCGGTGAATTTCCGAGACTTCGTTCCACGACAAAATTTCTCCGATTGGAGCGTTGTTTAAAAAAGTTTTAATATCCACAAATTTTCTTGACACTCCTTATCAGAAATGTCTATTCTTATTCAGCCACTTTTTAACTCGAAAAAATTTTAACAATTCGCAGGCAGATTAGTCTCGTTTTCCCGACACTTCGGACGATTGATTTTTAGGTTTTATTTATTCATACGGGCTTGATATTTAATCGGCAAATTCCCTAAAAATAAATTTCCCAGGAGTAGAATCAGAGCGTGAAAAAAATTTTAAGTATCTGTGTAACATTCTGGTTGTCGTCGGCGCGTTTGCTTTTCTGAGCAAAAAAAACCCAAGCTAACAAACCTGTTTTTGCAAACGGCGGACAGGACGAACTCGAAACGGCTAAAAACATCAGTCTCAACGTTTTGCGCGATAAAGCGATGAAACGCGGCATCGGCAACGTCGATAAATTTAAGGTCAAAAAAGTTTCTATCGACGAGCTGAAAATGGCGCACACGCGCTTTCAGCAGACCGTTGACGACGTTCCAGTCTGGGAAGGCGAAGCTATCGTTCACCTTAATTCGGACGGCACGACGGCGGCGATAACCGACGATTTGAAAGATTCGGTCGCCGTCAGCACGCAGGCAAATTTTACCGACAAGGACGCGGTAAAATTTGC
>JALZOE010000018.1:7398-14903 GCA_030857325.1 Acidobacteriota bacterium | reverse complement strand
AAAACTCTATGAACTTATTAAAAGATATTATTCTTTGGAAATACGAACGCGCCAGCCCGCAATGGGACGTTCTTTGTCTTTTATGTCTGGCATTTATATTTCTGACGCCGAACGCCTGGTTTGAAAAAAGGGAAACTCTTGCAACCCGGACGGCGCGTTTAATCGTCAAAGCCGAGGATTTTTCAACCGAAGAATCGGAAATGAAAAAACGGGTAAAAGATTTGAGCGGAAACCAAAACGCCGAAATCGTCCAGTGGCGCGAACGAAAAAACGCCCGCGGCGAGACTATTTACGAAATCGACATCCGCTGAATTCAGGTATTAGAAAAACAGCTTACTAAAACCTAAAACCTGACACCTTTTATATGGAGTTATATTGTATGAAAACATTTTTAAGACTAAGTTTTTCGGCTATTGCTTTGACGTTCTTTTTCAACGCTTTCGCCGTAACGGAAACAAAAGCGCAAGGACCTTTGAACGAAATTATAAACCGGATGGAAAACCATCGTAAAATTTTAGTGTCGCTTAAAGCCGACGTTATGATGGATAAATATAATCCGCAGCTCGACGTTCACGATGTTACGCAGGGAAACGTAATTTATCTGCCGGGAAAAACAGAGCGCGATATGTATATCAGAATTAACTGGACAAAACCCGTTCAAGAACAGTTGGCGGTAATTAAAGGCGAATATACGCTTTATCGTCCGCGATTAGGACAAGCTATTACCGGGAAAGTAGATTCGGCGAAAAACAGCGCGGGCGCGGGAAATGCGCTGGCGTTTATGAGTATGTCGAAACAGCAGCTCAAAGCCAACTACAACGTCAAATATCTCGGCGAAGAAACCGTTAAAAGCGGCGCGCAAACCTTTCGTTTGCAATTGACGCCGAAAGCGGCGAACAAATATAAATCGGCGGAAATTTGGGTTGACAGAGACGGTATGCCGGTGCAGGCGAAAGTTGTCGAAAATAATAACGATTCGACTTCGGTTTTGTTGAGCAGTTTGCAAAAAAACGCGACGATTAACGCCAGAATTTTCACAATCGATTACCCGAAAAAATCTACTAAAATTATCAAAGGTTAAATATTCATCTGGAATAAATCATTTTATAAGGCTTTGGCTTTCGACGGGTCAAAGCCTTTTCATTTGAATATAAACCGCTTAAAACTTATAATTACGAGTTTATTGCTCTGTAGTTTGAATTTTGTTATGTTCTGAGTTCACGCCGAGAGCGTGTTTTTGCTAAACAAACGCACGCTCTCGGCGTGAACTCAGAACGCTTGAACAAATATTACGAAACTTAAATTACAGAGTATTTTATATCCGACAGGATTTTTCTACAGGAGTTTTTTAGTAATGCCGAAGGCAAGCAGTTTCAGTCGTTTTACGCGCGGCGTCCGGCACACGGTTCGCGCGTTCGCTTCGACAAAACATCCGGTTCTTGTTCATATCGTCCCGATGAGGCGGTGCAATCTCGCCTGCACTTATTGCAACGAATATGACAAGACGAGCGAGCCTGTAGCGATTGACGTGATGCTAAGGCGCATTGACAAACTCGCCGAATTCGGTTCGTCCGTTATCACGATTTCCGGCGGCGAGCCGATGATGCACCCGCAGATTTTCGACGTTATCGCTCGCATCAGGCATCACGGAATGATTGCCGGTTTAATCTCGAACGGTTATTATTTCCAGCCGGAAAAAATCGAACGATTAAACGAAGTCGGTCTTGATTACCTGCAAATTTCAATCGATAACGTCAACCCGGACGATGTTTCCAAAAAGAGCTTAAAAGTTCTCGACGGCAAACTGCAAAATCTGGCAAAGCTCGCCAAATTCAAAGTAAATATCAATTCGGTCGTCGGCGGCGGCGTGGCAAACCCGGAAGAAGCGTTGATTATCGCCAACCGCGCCGTCGAGTTAGGATTTTCTTCGACGGTCGGCGTCATTCACGACGGCGACGGTTTGAACAAAGGTTTGACGGAGCGCGAAAAAGAAGTTTACAAGGAAATCAAAGCGAAGGGAACGAAAAGTTACGCGCGCTGGAACTGGTTTCAGGACAAACTGGTCGACGGCGGCGAATACGATTGGAAATGCCGCGCCGGAGCGCGTTATCTATACGTTGACGAAGCGGGAATCGTCAGTTGGTGTTCGCAGCAGCGCGGAACGCCGGGAATTCCGCTGCTCGAATACACGCACAAAGATATGGAGCGCGAATACATCACCGAAAAATGGTGCGCGCCGACCTGCACGATTCAGTGCGTTCATCAAGTCGGACATCTCGACGCCTGGCGCGACCCGCAGATTTCGCTTTCCGATTACAACAACCGCAGCGGCAAAGGCTTGAAAAAAGAAACCGTCGCGCAAATTTTGAACGCGAAATAATTCTTGAAAAAAACTTTCTTCCGATTTTCGCCGATAAGTTTATGACTGTCTCGAATATGTCTGAAACTTCGACCGAACCTAATATAAATCAAAATCCCAACGGGCAATTTTTCCGGCATCTGGCGCGCGCTGCCGGCGGCGCGATTCTTTTTTCGTTCCCGATTTTGATGACGATGGAAACGTGGTTTTTGGGATTTTATATGAACGGTCTGCGCCTCGCCCTGTTCACGCTGCTGACCGTTCCGCTACTCGTCGGGCTATCTTATTACGACGGTTTCGAGCCGACTTCGAGCGTTTTCGACGATATGGTTGACACGTTTGTCGCTTACGCCGTCGGATTTACCGTGTCAGCCGCGCTTTTATTCCTCTTCGGCGTCATCAAATCCGGGATGTCCGCCGACGAGATAATCGGTAAAATTTCAATTCAAGCGATAATCGGCAGTTTCGGGGCGATGTTCGCGCAGAGTCTGCTGAGCAGAGGCAGTCAGGACGAGGACGATGACGAATCAGAAAAACGCAAGCGGGAAGCGAGCTACTTCGGCGAAGTTTTTTTGATGATAGTCGGCGCAATTTTTCTTTCGATGAGCGTCGCGCCGACCGAGGAAATGGTTTTAATAAGTTATCAAATGAGCGACTGGCTGACGCTGACGCTCGTCGGCGTAACTTTGCTGATGATGTATGCTTTTGTTTACGCGGTCGAATTTCGCGGACACGAAAAAACCAGTTCGCGCAAATCTTTTTTAAACGTCTTTCTGCGCTACACAATCGTCGGCTACGCCGTTGCTCTGCTCATCAGTTTTTACATTCTCTGGACGTTCGGAAGCATTGACGAGATAGACTTTGCGGAAAAAATCAAAGCGTCGATTGTTCTCGCTTTTCCCGCCGCCGTCGGCGTTTCGGCTTCGAGATTTATTTTATAAATTATGGCTGAAGAAAAATCGGAAGACAAGAAGGAAAATCAGCCGCGGCGGAAAGAAACACCCGTCTGGGAATGGCTCATCGCCGCCCTCGGTTTGATTCTGGTTGTCGGCGCGGTCGGTTTATCGCTTTACCGGGCGACGACCGAAGAATCGACGCCGCCGAAACTCGAAGTCATTGTCGATTCGATTCAACCGAACGGCAGCGGCTATCTCGTCAAATTTCGCGTAAAGAATACGGGCAATCAAACCGCCGCCGCCGTAACGGTCGAGGGCGAGTTAAAAAACGGCGCCGAGAGCGCCGAAACCAGCACGGCGACGATGGCTTACGCTCCGGCACATTCCGAGCGGCGCGGCGGACTTTTTTTTACCGAAAATCCCGGTCAATTTCAATTAAAACTGCGAGCCGTCGGCTATGAAGAACCGTAGCCGCGATTTTTCCGTTTGCTCGATTGAATATAATAAGGTTTCACGGAGCGCTGAATCTTTGTAATAATAAGCGTAATTAAAAAATATAAATCAGCGCAAAATTAAGTTAGTTAATCGATAAATGTTTTGAGTTCAAACTTTAGTTTGTTCTTCGCCGCGACTCAAGACACGCTCTCGGCGTGAACTCAAAACGCCGTTTAATTATGTTTAATCGCGGACGACTACTTAAACAGCGCAACGAAGATTCGACTGACGGAACGCCGGTAAGACGACGGCGTTCCGTTCAACAATTAAAATAAAATAGACGAAAACAGCATTTGTCGAGTAAAAATTTATGATTGATAAAAAATTATTTCTGCCGATTCTTCTTGGAACGAACCGCGAAGGACGGCAAAGCGAACACGTCGCCAGTTGGCTGTTCGGAAAAATGGAAGAACGTGTCGATATTGAAACAAAGTTTTTCGACGTGCGCGATTTCGATTTGCCGCGAGACGATTACGGAACGGCAATCGGCAAAAATTTCCCCGAATGGCGCGACGCGATAATCCGCGCCGACGGGCTGGTTCTGGTTGCGCCCGAATACAATCACGGTTATCCGGGCGTTATGAAGAGCGTTCTCGATTTACTGTTGAAAGAATATATTCATAAAGCCGTCGGTTTGGTCGGCGTTTCGGCGTCGCCGTGGGGCGGAACGCGCGTCATTGAAGCGTGCGTTCCAATGGTCAGAGAACTTGGGTTAGCCGTAACTTTTACCGACTTGAATTTTCCGCAGGTGCAGAATAAATTCGACGAAAACGGCAATTTACTCGACGAAGCGTTTAACGAACGCGCAACCGGTTTTCTCGACGAACTCGTCTGGATGAGCGGCGCGCTTGCCTGGGGACGCGAAAATCTGGCGTCGAAACATCATCAATAAATCTTTTGCAAAACTTGACTAAGCAAACCGTATAAACGATTCTGATTATACAGTTTTACAAATTAAAAAAGGGAAGGTAAATAGAAAAATGGCTGAAGATACGGCAAAAAAATTTATTGACGCGCTTGGAAAATTAGAAGCGGAGCGCGATTTGGAAACGATTGCTTCTTTATTTGCGGACGATTGCGAAATCGGCAACGTCGTTACGGAAAACAAAGATAAATCACTCGGCGCGCGCAAGTTCTGGCAAAGCTACCGCGACAATTTCGGCGAAGTCAAATCAACCTTCCGCAATCAAATCATCATGGAAAACCACGCCGCGCTCGAATGGACGACGACCGGAACCAGTTCGGAAGGAAAAGATTTTCAATACGACGGCGTGAGCGTCCTGGAAATCGACGGCGATAAAATCTCGCGCTTTCACGCTTATTTCGACCCGAACAAGCTCGGACAGCAGATAGTTTCCGAAAAAACACGGAGCGCGTAAAGTCCGGCGGAAAATATTACTTTTAGAAACAAAAACGGAAGCGGAAAATAGTTAACTATTTTCCGCTTCCGTTTTTGTTTTGTTAAATCGACTGAGTTTAAGCCGAAGTTTTTTGCCGTCGGTTTGTCGGAGTTTCAAAGTTATGCGTCTCGCCGTGTGCGAGATAAACCATTTTGTCAGTTAAACCGGCAGCTTCGGCGGCGCGTTTGAAGTCTTCGAGCGGCGATTTGAAAACGTCGTAATCGTTGTAATGAATCGGAATAGCCTTTTCGGGCTGAATAATTTTTATCGCCTCGACGCCCTGCTCGTCGTCCATCGTAACCATTACGCCCATCACGCGCGTGCCGCCGAGGTGGAAAATTCCCAAATCGATGTCGGGAAATCTCTGCGGAATTTCCTGCAAATCGTCAATCAGAAGCGTGTCGCCCGAAATATAAAGCCGCAAAAGCCGCGCGCCGTCTTTCGTTTCAAAATCAAGCATACTTCCCATCACGGGCGGCAAAGCAAAATCGACGATTCCGGGACCGTGCTGACCGGGCATCGAAGAAATACGCAAACGCGTGTCGCCTTTGATAAACTCCGCCGTCTCCCACGTGTCGAGCGCGACGCCGTTCATAAATCCTTTCGCTTCAATCTTTTCGACCGCGTGCCGGGTCGTTACAATCGGCAGAGTTTTGTCGAGTTTTTCTTCGACCAACTGGTCGAAATGGTCACCGTGATGGTGTGATAAAACGCACAAATCAATCGGCGGCAAATCTTCGATGTCGATTGCCGGATTGGTCAACCTTTCGCTCGTCAAACCGTAGCCGAGGTGAACGTGGTCGCCGGCGTGCAGAAAATTCGGGTCCGTCAAAACCGTAAATCCCGCAAATCTAATAATTACGGTCGCCGTGCCGATGAAAAAAACCGAGCCTTTGCCCAAATCCGCGCTCGAATCCGCAGGCGCGGTAAGCTCAAATGTGTTTGCCATAAAAATCTCCCTCGTTCGTTTGTATTAAAAATTTCTGCTTTAGAAAAAAAGTATCACACTGCTTTACGGACGAGCAAGACTTTTCGCAACTTTTCGAGTCTTTTGGAGCGCGGGCATCCTGCCCGCAAACGTCGCGCAAGCGGCGTAGTTAAGTTTATATTCACGCGACATTTAATTTAAGTAGATTTATTCGCGCTTTTCGCGCTCAATGCGGGCAGGATGCCCGCGCTCCGGCTATCTTGGGGTTTTTAATGCTGCGCTACATCTTCGCCGATTGTCCGCACGACGACCGAGCTGGAAAGTCCGAGACCTGACAATCTGCCCGCCATCATTACAATCGTTTCGCCTCTTGCGACGGCTTCGGCTTTGAGCAGAGTTTCTTCGCCGTCTTTGAGCATCGATTCGGTTGTGGCGATGTCTTCGTGGCAGAGCGCTTCGACGCCCCAAATCAGCGCGAGCTGGTTTCGCACGTCGTCGGAGTTGGTCAGCGCGAATGTTCGCAAACCGGAACGGATGCTCGACAGTCGGCGCGCCATCAAACCCGACTCGGTAAAAACGGCGACTTTATCGGTCAATTTTTCGCGCGCGCAAAAGGCGGCGGCTTTGCATAACGCCTGCGAAGTTCTGCCCGTCGGTTCTTCGAGAAATTTAGACGGACTTTTCAGTTTCGCCGTTTTGACCGTCTCCGCCGATTTGATAATCCGCTCCATCGTTGCGACAGCTTCGACCGGATATTTTCCCGAAGCCGTTTCCGCCGACAGCATTACGGCGTCGGTTCCGTCCCAGACGGCATTTGCCACGTCGGACGCTTCGGCGCGCGTCGGGCGCGGCTCGTTTATCATCGATTGCAGCATTTGAGTGGCGGTAATGACGAATCTGTCTTTGTCGATTGCTTTTTCGATAATTTGCTTTTGATAGACCGGAACGAGTTCGACGCTCGTCTCGACGCCCAAATCGCCGCGCGCGACCATTACGCCGTCGGTTGCATCCAGAATCGAATCGAGATTTTCAATCGCTTCGGCTTTCTCGATTTTAGCGACCAGTAGCGGTCTGCCGAGTTTGCGCTTGTTGAGTTTTTTAATTAATTCTTTGACTTCCAGACAATCTTCCGCCGTGCGGACGAACGAAAGCGCGATGTAATCGACGTTCTGCGTCATCGCCCAATCTAAATCCTTACGGTCTTTTTCGGTCAGAGACGGAATCGGCAAACTCGTGTTCGGCAGATTGATGCCTTTGCGCTCGGACAATATTCCGCCGTTGACGACAGTTGTTTTAACGTCGGTTTTCGTCACCGATTTTACCTTTAATTCGATTGCGCCGTCGTCAAGCAAAATTCTGGCTTTCGCCGTTACAAGTTTCGGCAAATCCTTAAAATTAGTCGAAACTTCGCTCACGCTGCCTTCGAT
>JALZOE010000018.1:6323-7388 GCA_030857325.1 Acidobacteriota bacterium | reverse complement strand
GCCTTCGATGTCGCGTGAAGTAATAGTAAAATCCGTGCCGTCTTCCAAAAAAACCGGCGTTGCGTTTTGCATTAATCCCGTGCGGATTTTCGGACCCGACAAGTCAACCAAAATCGAAAGCGGCTTGTCGAGCTTTTTCGCCGCTTCGCGCGCGTTTTTAATAACCTGTTCGTGTTCGGCATGCGTGCCGTGCGACATATTTATCCGCACGGCGTTCAGACCGGCTTTGATAAGCCGTTCGATAATTTCCGTCGTGTTCGATGTCGGACCGAGTGTCGCCAGAATTTTTGCTCTTCTCATAATAAATAGTTGTCAGATATTAGATGTTAGATGTTAGCCGGATTGTTTTCAACTGACATCCGACATCCGACATCCGACATCTTTTCTTTTAACATTTTTTCTTTCTGTAAATAATTCAATAGGGTTGCGACGAATGTCGAGTGCGACCACGTTAAAGGCGCGACGGAGACGGCTTCGCCGGTAAACGGGTGAACCTGTTCGGCTAAAACGCCCGAAGGCAAAGCGCGTTTCGTCGTCCATTCGAGAATTTCGAGCGCGCCCGTCAAATCTTTTTTCGATTCGGCGACGGCGATGCGGTAATCGGCAAGCCAGAGCGTGCAGATAAACCACGCATTGCCCGTAACTTCTTTTGAAACTTGCATATAGCCGTCATTTTCAAAGCGGGCGATACCGCCGTATTCTGTATCAATCCAAAGTTTTTCTTCAACCGCACGCATTGTATTTTTGACCATTTCGTCTTTTGCATCGAACGCGCCGAAATAAAATGTGCCGAAAAGCGAAGCGTCTATTGTCGTGTCGGCTTCATAATGCTCGTCGCCGTGAAACTGCAAAGAGCGCAGAAAACGTTTTAACTTTGGACTGTAGAGATGTTCGCGCATCGCTTCGATTGTTTCATTTACGGTTCGCTCGTATTTTTCGGCGCGTTCGGTTTCGCCGAACAGCCGCGCAAATTTCGCCGCCGCCCGCAAACCGCCGACGACCGTTGCGCAGGTGAACGTGTGAATGCCGCGCCGGTCTTCCCACAAATTCCACGACGGCTTGGGC